>NKPV01000272.1 GCA_002254605.1 Armatimonadetes bacterium JP3_11 | reverse complement strand
GGGCGAACTCCAACTGCCGCTTGGCTTGCGCGTAGGCGACCTCCGCCCGATGAATCTCCTCGCTGTCCAGCACCGCCAACACTTGCCCGCGCTTGACGGAGTCGCCCACATGCGCCCGTATCTCCAGCACGCGCCCAGTAACGCGCGAGTTCAAATTCACCAAGTTCTCCGGCAGCGGTTCGATCTGCCCAAACAGGGTTAATGTGCGCGTGAGCGGCTCGTACCGGAGTGTACGAACCTCTAAATGCGCCAGGTTCAAACTTTCTGGCGACAGGGTGATGGTTTCAGGCAGGGTGACCGTACTGGTTTCATTGGCGAGCGTCGCTTCAGGAACGGGACGATTCAACCACCACAGTAATCCCACCCCGACTGCAACGACGATTCCAACACTAACGATTTGCCCCCAACGGCGGGGCGAGCGTGTTTGTGGCATAGGTTCCGTTCTCATCGGTTCACCTCCATCTGTAGGAACTCTCCTCGGAGTTGCTTGAGTCGCACTTCACTGAGTTTAAGCTCCAGTTCCGCCTGCAATGCTTCCTCTTGAACCATTCGTGTGGCGCGTTGCGCTTCCAGCAGTTGCAACAGGTTCAGTCCCCCCGTTTCCAATCCCACTTGAGCGGCTTGGGCGAGTTGTTGTGCACGCGGCAGGAGCGTGTTGCGATAGGCTTCCACGCGGTTATGCGCGTTTTGATAGGCTTGTTCTGCGATGCGCAGTTCCGTATCATACTCTCGTCGCGCTTGCTGGAGGCGGAGTTGTTGGGCTTGGATACGCGCGTTTTGGGCGCGCAGTCGGTTCTGACGCGCTCCATAGTCGAGCAAGGGGAGGCTAATGGTCAGCCCGTAGGCGGGGCGTGTCCGCTCGCCGTGAAAACGCTCGATACGCACCTGCACGCCGAGATCGGGCAGCGCCTCGATACGGATTTGT
>NKPV01000274.1 GCA_002254605.1 Armatimonadetes bacterium JP3_11 | reverse complement strand
GTGGCACGCCCCATCGAGCAGATGGACTACTTCTACAAAAACGCCGATGGCGATGACCTGATATTCGTACACGAAGGTTCAGGGAAGCTGGAGTCGCAGTTTGGGCATCTGCATTTCCGCGAGGGTGACTACTTGGTTATCCCCCACGGAACGATTTGGCGATTGGTGTTTGACGCGCTGCCTGCCAAGTTGGTCTGGATTGAGGCGATTGGCGGACAGATTGAGACACCGAAGCGCTATCGCAACGAGTATGGGCAGCTGATGGAACATTCGCCCTACTGCGAGCGTGATATTCGCGTGCCCGAAGGGTTAGAGACGCGCACGGACATCGGCGACTTCGAGGTGCGCATCCACCGACGCGGGCGCGTGTACGCCTATCACTATGAGCATCACCCATTCGATGTGGTGGGTTGGGACGGCTATGTGTATCCGTGGGCGTTCAACATTCACGATTTTGAACCCATCACGGGGCGCATACACCAGCCGCCGCCTGTTCACCAAACCTTCGAGGGTCCGGGCTTCGTGGTCTGCTCGTTCTGCCCGCGTATGCTGGACTATCACCCCCAGGCGATTCCTGTCCCCTACAACCACAGCAACCTTGACAGCGACGAGGTGTTGTACTATGTGAACAAGAAGTTCGGTAGTCGGCGTGGGATTGAGGTGGGTTCGATCACGCTGCATCCATCTGGGATCCCGCACGGTCCGCAGCCAGGCGCGGTAGAGGCGAGCTTGGGTGCAACGCACACCGAAGAGATGGCGGTAATGATGGACACCTTCCGCCCGTTGCAGGTCACCAAAGCGGCGCTGGAGATGGAAGACCCGAACTACCCGTTCTCGTGGTTGGGTGCGCCTATCCAGCGTGACGATTCGGGCAAAACAGATACCTGGTAAGGTCTAATCGGTACGGCGG
>NKPV01000251.1 GCA_002254605.1 Armatimonadetes bacterium JP3_11 | reverse complement strand
TGGCGCGCTGCGCGTGCGCATTGACCAGCGATTCGGCGGTCGATGGGTACTCTTGAACAAGATCCCGGTAGCAATGCGCAGCGGGCGCACCTACGAAATTGAGGTGAACAACTTCTCACCAGCAGATGTAGCGGCAGGCTCGCAGCGCGTGATCGCCGATGCGATTCGCGTGGTGAGCGCGGACGGACTTAATAACGCCGTCTTTTCCACCCCTGCCGTCGGCAGGGTGCGCGTGCGTGACGGGGGTGGCACAGTCTCACGCTGGGTGGTGGTGTTCGGAGCGCAGAACGGCGCGGTCTATGCGGTGGATGCGCTCGGCGACGGCGAGAACGGCACACGCCGCGGCGAGACCAAAATCTATTGGATTGTCAAACCGCAAAACTCTACCAGCTTTAGCTACGCCTCGCCGCTGATTTTGGAAAACGAAGACTTGGTGGCAATCGGCAACCCCTCAGGCTCGGTCTATCTGATCAACACCGATCTCAACCCGAACGATTCGAACACCTACTTCCGCTGGACCTACACGCGTTTCAACGCGGCGTTTGTCTCGACGCCTGCCTACGACCCAGCCACTCGACTGCTCTATATCGGCAGCTCGGAAGGCGGCAACCAGTTCGGGCGACTGATCGCGCTCAACCCGTTTGTGCAGGACAACAGCAGCACGCCTGAAGACGAACGCGTTGTATGGGTCTACCCGCCCGACAATCGGGATCCCATTGAGCCGATTACTTCCACGCCCGCGGTTGCGCTGGGGCGTGTCTATGTGACGACAGGGGGCATAGAGGGTGGACGCCTGTATGTGATCAAGGCAGACAACGGCTCGCTGGTGTGGGCGCGTCCTGATTTGGGCACCCCACTGACAAGCTTCTTCTCGTTCTACTACAGCTCGCCGCTGGTGGTGGAGAATCTGCCCTATCGCGGTGTGCCCACCAATATCGTCTATGTGGGGGGCACCAATGGGCGTATAATCGCCTTCAATGCCGACACAGGCGATCTCTTGTACATTAGCGAGAACTTGGGCGCACAGATTTTCAGCTCGCCCATCTTCACAAATGTACGCGATACCGACGAGAACGGGAATGTGCTGAATGTGCGTCCTGCCGTCGTCGTGGCGACCAATTCGGGCTTGCTGCTTGCACTCCATGCCGACGAGCAGGTCAACTCGCGCAACGGCAAGGCGTTTGAGGGCTGGGATCTGTATGCCGACACCGTGTTCGCCTCACCCGCGATGCTGGATGACTGGCTCTATGCTGCTGACGACTCGGGGATCGTCTATGCCTACAATGTGTTAGGTATCGCCACGGCGCCGCCTGAAACAGGACTGGGTGATATTATCGAGGTACCAGAACAAACGACCACCTCAGACGGCTCGGATTACTCCAAGCTCA
>NKPV01000065.1 GCA_002254605.1 Armatimonadetes bacterium JP3_11 | reverse complement strand
TGGGGGCAGGTTTTCCCACAGCCCGCGCGCCGCCGCCCGCAGGCGACGCTTCACTCGATTCCGTTGCACATGCGTCCCGAACCGACGCCCGACCACGAAACCCAGTCGGGTCGGTGCGCTATCATCGCGCGCATGCACATACATCGCAAACGATTCCATGCTGACCCGTCGCCCCTGCTGATAAACCTGCTCAAACTCGCGCTTCTTGCGCAGTCGCCCCGCGCGCGGCAGCATTCTAATCCACAGTCAGTCGCCAGCGCCCCTTCAGACGGCGACGCTTCAGCACATTGCGCCCGTCCTTGCTGCGCATCCGACGCCGAAACCCATGCACCTTATGCCGATGACGATTATTGGGCTGATAAGTTCGCTTCATTCCGTGACTCCTCCAACGCCCTTGATTGTACCCTATCGCGAGAGGAATTAACACGCCGTCCGTCGAATCTGTGTATGTTTATTGAAGGAGGTCTTCTATGTTCCAATCGTTAAGGTTTCTATGGCTTCTGTTCGTGGTAGGCTATGCGGCGAATCTGTGGGCGCAATCGCCTGAAGCGCTTCACGCCCAGACAGCACTCATTCAGCAACTCCAGCGCGAATACCCAGGCGTTTTGGTTTACACAGAAGGCAATCAGGTGCGCCGTGTATGGGGCAAGCCGTTCGGCTACGGCAGTTCCACAATCGATTCGGCGCAGGCGTTCGTGAACCGCTATGGGGAGCTGTTTGCCCCTGGCGCCAGCCAGCTGGTGCTGAACGGCATTCAGGATGTCATGCGTGGTAAGTTCACCGCGGTCTATTTCCAGCAACAGATGGATGGGATCCCAGTAGACAAGGGTGAGCTGACGCTTCTGGTGCGGGAGATGGAGGGCTATCCGTTGGTGCTCGCCAGCAACGCCGTGCGGTATGTACACCCTATCGCAACTACCCCAAAGCTTTCGTCCGATGAGGCGGTACAGATCGTCAAAAAACTTCGCCCCGATTTGCACGCTGACACAAAACCTGAACTCATCGTCTACCCCGCCGAGGAGCAGACCCACTTGGCGTGGGCGTTCTCCGTCGACAAGCACTCTCTGGAGAAACCCGAACGGTATCGGGTATTTGTGGATGCACACACAGGCGCACTGCTGGAGTGGCGCTCGGAGATTTATTACAGCGACATCACGGGGCAAGTACGCGGTTATGCGACACCGGGATTGCGCCCCGACACCACGGCGAATCCGCCCGCGCTGGGTGCGATTCCCAAGTTGCGTGTGAGTGTCGTAGGAGGCGAGAGCATCTTTAGCGCCCTCGATGGGAGCTTTACTTTGTCGTCGGGTGGCGCCAGCAGCGTGACGGTTCGCGCCGAGCTGACTGGTCCCGCGGTGCGCGTGGCAGACCAAGCGGGCAGCCTGATGAGCCTGCAACAGACCGTCACCCCACCCACCTTTATAGACTTCCTGTTTAACGCCACACCTACCGAGTTCAACACGGCGCAACTGAACGGTCTTCTCCACACCCAACTTGTGTACGACTTCGTGAAGTCTATCAACCCCAACTATCCAGGGATAGACATCCAGATTCCGTGCAATGTGAACATCGCGAACACCTGCAACGCCTACTACAGCAACCGCACCATCAACTTTTATCGTTCGGGAAACGGCTGTGTTAACACCTGCTATTCCACAGTGGTGTACCATGAGTACGGGCACTTTGTGATTGCGATGGGGCATCCGAACGCCAGCGGCGACTACCATGAGGGGATGGCGGATGTGACGGCAGCCTTCCTGACCGTCGACCCTTGCTTGGGGCTCGAGTTTCGAGGCGTGGGTACGGGCTGTCTTCGCAATGCGGTGAACAACCGTCTATATCCCTGTTCTGGGGGTGTGCATTACTGCGGGCAGGTGATCAGCGGCGCGTTCTGGCAGACTTGGCTGGAGATGCGCAACCGCTACGCCAGCAACCCGCAGTATGCCTTAGAGCGCGTGCGGGAATGGTATCTCAACAGCATCCTCCTTCGCCCCACTGGCATCACCCCGCAGATTACGATCGATGTACTCACGCTGGACGATGACGACGCCGACATCTACAACGGTACTCCCCATTATCAGCAGATTGCAACCGGTTTTGCACGACACAATCTGCCCGCGCCGCAGGTGGACTGGGTGCGCATCGAGCCGTTGATGCTTCCAGGCGCTGTCGTCGCGCCGCCGATTCCGGGCAGCTTCGCCATGCCGCTGATGCGCTTCAGTGTTCGCATAAGCGACTCGATCGGGCAGCGCGACATGAATGCGGTGTTTCTCCACTATCGCGTGAATCGGGGCGCGTGGCAAACCGTGCGCATGAATCGAGCGGGCGCGCATGGTGCGCTTACCGCGGTTCCTGTGCCCCCGTGTGGCAGTCGTTTCGAATACTACATCGAGGCACGGGACATGCAAGGGCGCTCGACCTATTACACGCGGAGCGGCGCCCAGGCGCCGCTCCAAACGACGGTCGCCATGAGCATTGAAACCGTCTTCGAGGACACTTTTGAGACCAACCTGGGCTGGACGGTTCAGAACGACTCTTCCCTCACGGCGGGTGCATGGACGCGCGGCGTCCCCCGCGGCACGACGCAGAATGGGCAACCTGCCAACCCAGGCAGCGATTCACCCGATGCAGGCACCCAATGCTTTTTCACAGGGCAAGGCAGTCCCGGCGGCTCAGTCGGCGAGGCGGATGTCGATGGCGGTCCGACTTACCTCATCTCGCCTGTCATCAACCTCGCAGGCGCAGATGCCCTCATTGAGTACTTCTGCTGGTTCTACAACGGCACCGTGTTGAACGACACCTTCTGGATAGAGGTATCCAACGACAACGGCGCGACCTGGACGCGCGTGGAGACGGTCGCTTTCACAGGTGGGCAAAACCAGTGGGTGCGTCGTCGCTTCCGCGTGAGCGACTATGTGACCCCCACCGCGCAGGTGCGCGTGCGCTTCGCCACCAGCGACAATCCCAACGACTCCATCACGGAGGCAGGCGTCGACCACTTCGTCGTTCGCCGAATAGTGTGTCCCTAACGAAGGGGGGCAGGAGTCGCAAAGCAGGCGTCGTATTAGGCGGTGCTATGGAGCTGCTGCGAGCGAAAGCGATAGAGCCGGGTGCCACGATCGGCGTTGTATCTCCCTCGAGCGCGATCGAAGCGGAAGACTTAGAGAAAGGGCTGGAGCCGTTTTATCGGCGCGGCTATCGTATTGTGCTGGGGGCGCATGTGCTTGCTCGTCGGGGCTACCTCGCGGGTACCGACGAGCAGCGCGCCTATGATCTCATGGCGATGTTCGCCCGCGACGATGTGGATGCGGTGCTGTGCTCGCGTGGGGGCTATGGTGCGGCGCGGCTTATTCCCTATTTAGACCCGTCGGTGTTCCGCAACCATCCCAAACTGCTGATTGGCTACAGCGACATCACCGTGCTGCACCTTTGGCTGCTGCGTCAGGTGGGGTTGATTGGGTTGTATGCGCCGATGCCGATTACAATGACGCGCCCCATTCCCGACCACGCGATGGAGGTGTTCTGGCGCGCGTTGGAGGTTCCTGAACCGCTGGGGGAACTCCCCACTTGGAACCCACCGTACCGAACCATCGTGCCCGGTAAAGCGCAGGGACGCCTCACAGGGGGCTGTCTCTGCCTGATGGCGGACTCCATCGGCACTCCCTACGAGATCGACACGCACGACGCTATCGTCATGATAGAGGATGTAGACGAACCGCCATATCGACTGGACGCGATGCTGAACCACCTCAAACTGGCGGGCAAATGGGAAGTGTGCCGCGGCATCGCCTTCAGCGAGGACACACGCTGGGAGCAGCATGTCAAAGAAGGCGAGCAGACGCTCACGCCCGACGACATCCTAAACGACTACTTTGGCGGTCTGCCCCAGCCTTCAATGGCGGGCTTCCCCTTCGGGCACATCAAAGACCCGCTGACCCTGCCGTATGGCGTCTTGGCGGAGTTAGATACCGAGCGCGGCAAGCTCACGGTTCTGGAGCCAGCGACGCGCCGCGCGTAAGACACCCCTGCATGACGGAAACAGAGCCCCCCGAATACAAAAACGCGACGGGTACGCCGAAAATTTAGCCTCGATGAGCAGCGTGTCTTCTCTGTTGGTGCTAATCGGCATCGGGTTGGGTGCGGTGGCGGGCGGCGTCTTGGTGCGCCTCGCCACGCCCTACCACACGCAACGCGCGGAAACTTTGGACGCCCTGACAATCTACGACAAAAAGGCGATGGCGTCGGTAGTGGGCGAGTTTCGGGGCAGTGTGGCGGGCTATCTCTGGGCGAAAACGGATGAATACACCCACGGCGGAGTACGCCTGCGCCCTATGACCGAACGCGAGAAACACCACGGAACCGCCCATGCCGCACAAAGCGCGGATGGACTACATAGCCACCACGATGAAACGGGCGTTATCCCAGAACCGGAACGCGACCCACGGTGGCTCTGGGGCGATATCGAGCGCACGGTCAAGCCGTACTTCGATGTGCGTCATCACTTCCATCGCCCGGTGCGTGAAGTGCTACCCCTGTACCGATTCATGACCTGGGTCGACCCAACATTCGTGCCGGGCTATCTGGTCGGGGCACAGATGATCCTGTTTGACAACCGTAAAAACTTACCCCAGGCGTTAGCGTTTCTGGAAGAGGGCGCGCGTCAGAACCCCAAAAGCATCGCGATATTCACGGAACTGGGGCGATACCATCTGGTCTACACGCAGCGCTATGACCTCAGCGACCGCTACCTTCAAAAAGCCATCGAGAACGGCGCGGACTGGACACCCTCGAACCCTTTCGAACGCGAAGGGCTGCTCTATGCCTATCGCTGGCTCGCGCTCAAGGCATACAAGCAGGGCGAACTGGGCAAAATGCGCACTTGGGCATGGCGCGGCTTGCAACGCTTCCCCGAAGACGGCGTGCTAAAAATGCTTATGGAGAAGCGGGGCACACTATCGTCACCTCAACAGGCGCTTCCTCTGCAGGGTGCGGCGCACGACGAGAACGCCCGATAAAATAGTCGCAATACGCGGTCTTGAGCGTGTTCAGGTCGCTTTGGGTAATCTGCAAGGGCACATTCGGCGTATAGGTAGGGTACATCATATCATCAGGATTCGCACTGTGCCCATCAATCCCGATGGCATGCCCGAACTCGTGCGCTGCCACGCTGCGAATGTCCACCGCGTTGTTGCCCTTGGTGCCGATTTCGACCCTTGCGCTCACCAACCGCCCGCTGCTGGGATAGTACGAGTAGGTCGTTAGCCCATCCTTTGTGGAAGGGTCGAAGTACACCTTGATTTGGGCAGCGTCGGGAGTGCCCACCACGACATAGCGCACCACGGAACCCGTCGCGTTCACCCACTGGTCGAAGCCCTGCAACGCGAGGGCGCGGTAATAATCAGAATAGTTCTCATCCCGCTCGAAGTAGACCGTTACGGGAAACCTTTCCCAGTAGAGTAGGCGTCTCAGTTGCGGCACATAGTTCGGGATGAAGGTGTTCGCCGAGCAGACACGCTCCACCCCAGACTGCGCGCCGCCGCCACACCCAGCCAGCAGCAGCGCTACGCTTGCGATGAACCCCCAGCTTGCCGCGAAACGCCCCATTTCGCACCGGGCAGACATCGTGGTATAATATACCCCGATACGGAGGTTTGAACGCATGAAACCAGGAATCCATCCGAAATATGTGGTAGCGACCGTTCATTGCGCCTGTGGCAACACTTTCGAGACGCTCTCGGTCAAAGAGGAGATTCGCGTGGAGGTGTGCGCTGCGTGCCACCCTGCGTTCACGGGCGAGGTCGGTCGGCGCGTGGTGGACACCGAAGGGCGTGTGGAACGGTTCAAACGCAAGTACCAGAACTACGGAAATCGCAGATGAATCCCCAAAAACCCGCTTATTGGCGTTATGGGGGTCAAGCGGTCATCGAAGGGGTCATGATGCGCAGCCCCCGCTATTTCGCCATCGCCTGTCGCAAGCCCGACGGTGGCATGGTCGTCCACTCCGAGCCGATCGAGAAGACAATCCTGGGTAAGTTGCAGTTTCTAAACCGCCCGCTGTTGCGCGGGATTTTTATGCTCATCGACGCGCTCGCGCTGGGCATCAAGTCGCTCCACTTCTCCAGTCAGGTGCAGATTCAGCACGACCCTGAAATCAAGCCTGTCTCCAAGCCCGTGCAGGAGATTGCGATTGGCGCGTCGGCGTTGGGGGGCTTTGCGATTGGAATTTTCCTGTTTTTTGTGCTACCGACCCTGCTCACGGACTGGCTGGCGCGCGAGGGCTGGGGCAGCGTCGCGCGGAATATGGTGGACGGTGGGCTACGGATTGCAATTTTCCTGCTCTATATCGGGCTGATTGGGCTTATGCCCGATATTCGGCGCGTGTTCCAGTATCACGGTGCGGAGCATAAAGCGATTAACGCGCTGGAAGAGGAAGGCGTGGTGTCGGTGGAGGCGGCGCGACGCCAGACACGACTGCACCCGCGCTGCGGCACAAGTTTCGTACTGCTCGTGCTGATTCTCAGTATTTTCGTGTTCGCGTTTCTGGGTCGTCCACCCGCTTATATTCGGATTCCGATGCACCTTGCGCTGCTGCCTGTGATTGCAAGCCTCACCTACGAGATTATCCGCCTTGCTGGGATGTACAAAGGCGGCTTTCTCGCGCGGGTGCTGCTGGCGCCCGGCTTGTGGACGCAGTACCTGACCACGCGCGAGCCGACCGACGATCAGGTCGAGGTCGCGGTCGCGGCGCTCCAGCGCGTGCGCGATTTGGAAGAGGGAGCCCCTGCGCCTGCCGAGTCGCACGAAGTCTCAATCGCCGAGCCGGCAGGGGCATAGGCTCTGCGAGTTATCCATTCCGTTTCTGTCCGCTGGTGCGAACCGCGCCGCGCTCTAACTCAGGCAACGCCCACGCCGCCAGAGCGAGCGCAATCACCATATCGTCATGCACCCCACCCCCGCCTTGCAGCCGGGCACCGCGCTCGGTAGGGGTCGCCTCAAAGTGATGCAGCTCGCGCAGCAGTTCGGGGTCGGGCAGCAGCTGCAACCTGCCTTGCTCCAGCATCAGGGCAAGATTCTCGATCAGATTCTGCTTGAACGCGCGGGTGAACACGACCCCTTCGGCGTGTGGGATTCCCGACGCCTGCAACGCCTCCAAGAGCGGGTCACCCAAACCTGTACGGTCGCACAGTACACGGATGGGGTTATATAGACGCAGATGCTGCACGACGATTTCGACCTGCTCGCTCCACGACAGCCCCTGCCAGCGGCGAATCAGGAGCAGTTGGGCGCCTTCACGCGCGCCACGCAGAACTGCCAAAGCGGTGTAGTCTCGGCTTCGCGCCCAGTCTACCCCAGCAACCACCAGTCCCTCGGTGTCTCGACGCAGTAGCAACGCGCGGTCGACCCACTCGGTGCGGAACACCTGCCCCGTCTCGTCCAGAAACTGTGCGCCATATTCCACTTGGAACTGCCGTGCGCTCATCATGCTGGCTTGCATCTGCAGCATGGTGGGCGATAGGAGCGGATTGTGCCACGAGGGGCTGCGCATGCTCCAGATACGGACGCCATCCTCCTGCCCCTGCCGATAGAGCCGATAAAAGTAGTTCTTGCCGCGTGGGGTGGAGACCAAGGCGAGTTTACCGCCTGTATCGGCGAGCATGGGCATCAGCGTCTCCAGAACCACCGATTCGGGCACATAGGCAGCTTCGTCGACAATGATTAGGTGCGCTTTGCGTCCACGCAGGAGCATCCCACCGCGCGCAGCAGGGCGCGCCCAGAGTTTCGAGTCGCCTAAACAGAGCGTGGGCGCTGGGGTGCGTCGGACGGTTGGGCATGCGCCAAGTCGTTGCAGAAACGCGAAAGCCCGTTCGAACCCGAGCGCCGCCTGCTCTACTGAAGGCGCGACGAGGAGCACCTGTTTCGGCGCGTTGCTGAGCAGCGCACGGGCGATCTCTGCGGCGATGACCTCTGTCTTGCCCCAGCGTCGCCCACACGCCAACACACGCACAGCCGCCTCAGACGCGAGAAACGCTTGCTGACCCAAATGCGGACGCCAGCCAGAAATCAGAACCATCACTCCCCCTGCCGATTCTGTCGGCGGCGTGGGGCTAAGACAACCGTTTTAGGGCAGCATCGCCCAAAGCCGTTCCACCGCCTCGTCCGCCGTCTGCGCAGTGGGCACGGAGAGCGTCTCGCCTTCAATCTGGAACTGCCAACTGTCGAGCAGTACCAAGGGCTTACCGAGCCGCAGCGCGAGGGCAATCTCCGAGAGCGTGCCGTAGCCGCCGCCGATAGCGATTAGCCCGTCGCATACGCTGGCGATGAGATAGTTCCGTGCCTCGCGCAACCCCGTGAACAGGGCAATCTCGATGAATGGATTTGGGGGCGATTCGGCGGCGTTGCTTCCGGGGAGAATCCCGATGGTCAGCCCGCCGGCTTCCTGCGCTCCTCGCGCCGCCGCTTCCATAACGCCCGTCATCCCGCCACACACGAGGATGGCGTCGCGCTCCGCGATGCGTTGACCGACCGCCCGCGCCAACTCCAGTTGCGAAGGCACCCCTATAGAGCTACCGATCACCCCAATCAGCGGTTTGCGCGTACGCACGGCTCAAGCCCGCAGCAGCAGCAGGTTCACCGGCTCCCCGACGGCAAAATGATACG
Organism: Armatimonadetes bacterium JP3_11; assembly: GCA_002254605.1. GTDB lineage: Bacteria > Armatimonadota > Fimbriimonadia > Fimbriimonadales > GBS-DC > GBS-DC. The sequence continues at coordinate 4,298 of NKPV01000065.1, read as the reverse complement.
AGACGCTCCCCAACGAGAGCCGCTCCAGCAGCGAGTGCCCCTTCGCGCCCAGTATCAGCAGCTGCGATTGGGTCGCCTCCATCGCCTCGCGAATGGAGGGGATGGGCAGCCCTTCCACCACCACCGATTCACACGCGGCGTTCAGGGGGCGCAGTCGCTCACACACGAGACGATTGCGCTCATGCAGTTGCTCGATAATCCACTCCACGCCCGCCCCCATAAAAGCAGGCGCGTTGCGCGTCAGCAGGTGGAGCGTCTCTTCGTCAAGATCGAACGCGGTGGTAATCGCAATACGCTCGATTTGCGTGGGCGCGAACTGCAGCAGGAGGTCGATACACCGCGAGTTATATTCCGAATGATCGGTTGCCAGCACGGCGTGCAGAGGCTGGTCGGTAGGGGGTGGCGTGTGGGCGATCAGGAGGCTCTGTTTCGCGGAGGTGAGCGCCGCGCGCGCGACGCTGCCCACAAAAAACGCCTGCAGCGCCCCTTTGCGGGTACCGCCCAGCGCAATCAGCGACACCGCCCGCTCCTCCGCCAGTTCCAGCAGGCGCGTTGCAGCCTGACCGTGCAGCACGACCGTCTCCGTTTCGATGCCCTGCGCCTGAAGCCGCTGCTGCAGGGTGTTCAGCCGTTCCTGCATGGCGTGGCTCTGCGCCTCCATCGCCTGCACGAACACCTCTTCGGAGAACGGCGCCACAACGCCCACCACCGGCGGGCGCGGCGGCTCGATGACCGACGCTAAGAGAATCTGGGGCTGCGCGAACCCTAACGCCTGAACCCACGCCAGCGCCGATTCGTATGCCCCATCTCCATCAACGCCTACCAAAATACGCATCGCCCTCAGTATACCTTGCGTGGGCGCGTTTACAGTTCGTAGTTGCTCGCTGTCAGGTTGAACTCCAGCCGTTTGCCCGCGCGTTCCACCGTCAGCTTCAACGGGCGCCCCACCTTCGTATACGAAAGCCGATTGACCAGTTGCTTCTCCGTCCAGGTTGCAGGCGACTGCCCGTCGATGAGCAGAATCTTATCGCCCGCTTTCACCCCTGCGATATCCGCATCGGACATCGGCATCACCCAGCGCACGACTAAATCCTTACCCTGCTTGCGCCACCAGATGCCGTAGCCTGCGTTGTCGGCGGCGCGTTCGGATTCCGTGTTCGGACGCCATACCATCTGCTCACGGAAATAGTTGTAGGTCACCTTGTAGTGGCGCATAATCGGCACGCCGAGCAGCCCATAGCGCGTCTGCAACGCCGTCACCGAATCGGATCGGGCGTTCTCCGAGAATTTATGATACGCATATACCGAGGTGAACTGCAACACCCCCAGCCGCATGCGATTGATGCGATACACCCGCAGGTCGCCTGTGAAGAACTGGTACTCGTCGCCTTCAAAGAACTCGCCGAGCCGCTTGTACCACTGGTCGATGGTAAGGGACGGTCCGTCGCTGGGGTCGTGCTTATAGGAAGGTGGCAACAGGTTGGTAGACGCGCCCGTGTCGACAATCATGCGTATCGGCTGCTCTTTTTGCCCGACGGTCATCGTCACCAGCACATGGTCGCCCGCCATTTCGAAGGGGATGACAGTACCTTCGGGCAAGGGCGCATCGGGCGACTCGAAGGTGATTGTGCGGTCGGCGAAGTTCACGGTCGTCTGGAACGCCGCGATGGTCTCACGCCCCAGAAGCCCGATCACGCGTTTGCCGTCAATCGAATCGCTGCCCAGCGGCGTGCGCCACACTGCGCCCCCGCTAATCGTGATGTCGCGCACCTCCGCCTCGCCCACCTTCAGGCTCTTCACACGCACGCGATACGAGGGAAATGCGCCGTACACCATCGTCGCCCAGTAGTCGCTGTTAGGAACCTTCTCCAGCCCCACCTCTTTCACAATGGAATCGTCAATCCAAGTGCTGGAGGCGCCCGTGTCGTAGATAATCCAGTAGGGTCCCTTGCCGTTGAGCCAAACCTGAACATACAGCGAGTTTGTACTGAAGCGGAAGGGTACTTTCACGGGCAGATTATCGCGCACGGCGGGCGAGGTTCCGTGGGGAGGGCGCTGGAACCGCGTGTCGTCCAACTCGGTCTGCGCGTCCATCGAGGTCAGAAAGTAGGTCGCGACATGCGCGCTGTCGCTATAGAGACGCGTTTCGAGAGGCATCAGCACCTCGCCGTTTGGCGTCGTCATCGCCCGAAAACCGTGATACACCACCCCGATACGGCGAATCTTGTCCGTCTCGTAGTCGACCTGTTGATACTCCATCCCGACGATTTGGTTCTGCTCGTTCAGGAAGCAGTGCAACTTGTTATCGGGCTTTTGGGGCAAGGCGCGCTGGTGTTCAGGCGGTGGCAACTGCACCGTGATTCGATAAGCGGGGCGTCCATCGGGCAGCTTGCTCGGCTCGCCGCCGACCAGCGCCCCCACCGAAAGCCAGTGCGGTATGTATATAAAGTGCGCATAGAGCGTGTCTTTCAGAGCCCACTCCTCTTCCTGGGCGATGCTGGTACTGAGATACTCGTTTTTGCGCCAGCCCTTGTCGCCATCAAAGCCGACAATGCTCTCATCGTCGCCGTAGCGGATTTCCGTCACTCGCTTGGTGTCGCGTAGGTAAAGCGTGCGTTTGGCGGCGCTTTTGCCCCCGTATTCGCTGGTGATGTCGTATTCCAGCTTCACGCCGCGTCGCGCCAAGGCGCGATAGGCGTCGCCGCCATGCTGCTCAATCGCCTTCTGAAGCCGCGTCGCAGCATCGTCTGCAAACACCACGCACAGCAGAACCCAGGCGCTCAAAACCCCATATATACGCCACATCATATCGCCTCCGCAAAAAGGATACCTGACCTAACGCTATGGAACAAATTCAGGGGCGATGGCTTTGTGGGTCTCGCGCCTTCGTTTCCCATAAAACACACCAGGAGCGCGGTCTCCCTACCCCCCACTGCACCGCTCGCGCAGGGGCATCTTGTGAGGGGGACACGGTACTCCCCCTCACGCATCGGACTAACCGCTACCGACGGGTGGGGTTCCAGCGCCGAGCCTTTACTGCCATCAAGCCCATCACCCCAACGCCCAGCACCACCACACTCGCAGGCTCTGGAACCACTTCCAAATCACCCTCAAAACGCCAATGGTTGACCTGAGTTGGACCGGAGAACGAGCCGACAATCACCTGTCCTTCAATAGCCCCATACCCGCCCGTTAGAGCAGCGTCTACTGCCAACACGCTCCCTCGCAGCGAATTCACGCTCACCGAGGTCGCCTGGGGAAGGTTCCAAAGCACCCTCTGGAATAGCCTATTATCCTGACTGCCGTTCCAATTATAACCGATGTTGGGGAACACCACATTCGCGCCCAAAACATTGATGAGTACCGTGGAGCCTGTGGGCACGAGGAGATTCACGCTGTGAATACCCTGCAGGTGCGAGGCGTCAATACGAAACACATTTCTCACAGGGTCGTTTCCACTGAGTTGGAGCTGCCCAAAGAAGTTGGTAACGCCCCCGTTCGGCGTGAGCGACGCCCAATAGTTCGAATGAAGGCGTAAATAGTTGTAAACAGCGGCGAAGTCTATGGGTGGTCTCGCATTGTAGAGAGTTCCTCCGGCGGGAAACCCAACGCCCACAATCGTGGCAGTACCCCCGACATAGATATCACCATAGACGGAGCCGTTATTATAGTTCAAGTTACCGCCTACTTGAAGCGCAATACCGCCTTGATCTTTAAAGCCGATGCTGTAGTTTTGAAAGTGGGCGTTGCCTCCTACAGCGACTTTACCCTCCACATCCGAGTTGAACCCCGTTGCATCGCCAAAAGTAAACAGATTATAGGGCGCAGCATCCCCTAAGTGTTGTGCCCCCGATAAACCAGCCGACAGGGTCAAAACCATCGCCGCTATACCCACTCTCGCCCAAAGTAGTGTGAGCTGTCTCATTGTTGCCTCCAGTGGATTATGAGTCATCGAGTAGGCAAAGGAATTCAGCACAATTGCCAGTTTTGCGCCTCTAAGCGATGAATCGCCACGCTATGCCTTCAACGCACCGCCCACCCTGTCGGCTGTTTCCGTGGGGGTGAATATTACGAATGTAGGGGCACGGCACGCCGTTGGGGGTGAATATTACGAATGTAGGGGCACGGCACGCCGTGCCCCTACCATTTGGCGGTTTCAATGGGCACCCACCCTTGGGGGTGAATGCTACCCACCGGGGAGGGGTCATGTTTTCCCGCCCTGTCTCCGGTTTCAATGGGCACCCACCCTTGGGGGTGAATGCTACACGCCTTGATGGCGGGATGCGCAGACCACGATC
>NKPV01000064.1 GCA_002254605.1 Armatimonadetes bacterium JP3_11 | reverse complement strand
CTATGAACGGCTTGGGAGAAGGCACTGCGTCCCCTTGACAAGCGCAGCCTATCGGGTATAATCTTGTAGACAATTATCTACCTTTCAGGAGACAGCGATGGCGACGAACAACATTTCAGCTGTAGATAAGCAGAAAGCACTTGAAGCCGCGATTGCCCAGGCGGAGCGCCAGTTTGGCAAGGGCAGCGTGATGCGTTTGGGCGAGGCGACGCGCCTGCAGGTAGCCGCAATCCCCACAGGGAGTACCGCGCTGGATCTGGCGCTAGGTGTAGGAGGCATCCCGCGCGGTCGAATCATCGAGATTTATGGGACGGAATCGTCGGGGAAAACGACCCTCGCGCTCCATATGATTGCGGAAGCGCAGAAGCTCGGAGGCAACGCGCTGTTTGTGGACGCCGAGCATGCCCTCGATCCCGACTACGCGCGCGCTATCGGCGTGGATGTGGACCGCCTCTTCATCTCGCAGCCGTCCACGGGCGACGAAGCGCTGGAGATTATGGACACGCTGATTCGGAGCGGCGCGTTCGATATCGCCGTGCTGGACTCGGTGGCGGCGCTGATGCCCCGCCAAGAGTTGGAGGGCGACATCGGCGATGTAACGGTCGGAGCACAAGCACGCTTGATGTCGCAGGCGCTGCGGAAGTTGGGCGCGTCCGCGGCGAAGAGCAATACCGCCGTCGTGTTCATCAACCAGATTCGCGAGAAGGTCGGTGTGATGTACGGCAACCCGGAAACGACCCCCGGCGGGCGTGCGCTCAAATTCTGGGCGTCGGTGCGCCTGGAAGTACGCCGGGTGGATAACATCAAGCAGGGCAACGAGATTATCGGCGTTCGCACGCGCGTCAAAGTGGTCAAAAATAAGGTCGCGCCGCCATTCCGCCAAGCGGAGTTCGATATGATTTTCGGGCAAGGAATCTCCAAACTGGGCGATCTCATCGACCAAGCGCTGGCGATGGGCGTTATCCAGAAATCGGGCACATGGTTCAGTTTCGGCGACACGCGCCTGGGACAGGGACGCGAGAACGCCCGCACCTACTTAGAGCAGAACCCCGAACTCGTGCAGCAGATTGAACAGGCGGTGCGCTCCCAAATGTCGCCCACCGCAGTCGTGGCTGCCAGTGCCGACGACACAGAGGTTGAGGTAGACGACTCGCTCTAAACGCCGCGTTAGGCTCCCTCCTGCAGCGGAGGGGAGCCTAACGGTCATCTAACGAAACAGCACACTCCCCTCAATAAACACGAAACGGTTCTGTTTGTGGTCGAACCCAACACCCACCCGCAGTCGCTGCAGCAGTCGGTTGCGGAACGGCAACCGATAGAATAAACGCACCTGATACTCCTGATCGCCCACACCTATACTGCGTCGGTAGGCAATTCCCACGCCGTCGAAGAGATTCTTGACCAGATAGAAGCTCGCCGGGCGCAGCCCCGAGTAATCCAGCGAGAACTGCTCCAGATCGAGCGCCTCGGCGATCCCGCTCTCCAGGGGGGCAAGCAGTCCCGGGAGCAATTGCGCCGTAAAAATATCGCTAATCTGCTCGCGGAACACCTGAGCCGGGTCAGCCCCCCGTGCGATTGCGGCTAATGCCTGCCCACGCCCAAGAAGGCTCAGGATGCGCTGTTCCGAAAGCCCCAGCGGGTCGGAGCGTGCGGTCAATTGGAGCCGTTCGGGGTCGTCTAGAGGTCCACGCACATCGACCTCGATGCGATAGCGAATCGGATCGCCTGTGAAATCGGGCGCGACGACGCTTGTACTGGCGCGTACATCCAGCTCGACGCGTGCGATGGTCTCGCCCGTGGGGCTAGCGAAGGGGTAGTTCACACGGGCGATGCTATCGGGTTCGATTCGAAGCCGTGCTGTGGGCAGGCTCAGCGCGCCTCCACGCAGGTTAAACTCGCCCGTGAGCGTCGGCGACTGGAGTGAACCCCCAACTTGCACATTGCCCTCCAATCGCGCGTCCAGATTCGGGTTGCGCAGGGTGAACCCATCCACTACCTCTATGCGCAGGTCGAAGCGGGGATTGACAGGCAGCGGTTCGCCGCTTTCGCGCGGAGCGAACTCCGGCGGCAGATACACGAAACCGTGCAGGACACGCAATGTGCCCCGAAGTGTAGGCTCGGCGAGATTACCGTCCACCTGAACCGTGCCGGAGATGACGGCTTTCGCACTGCCTTCCAGCACGGGCAGTTTCGGCTCATGCGCTGTGAACGACTCCGCGACAATGCGCGCATTCACGGTCGGGCGATCGCTGGAGAGATCAACCGCGCCCTCCACTTGTAGCCTCCCCCCCTCCGAGGAGCGTGCCCGCGCCTGCACGATACGCGCATCACGCCCGTCGAACTCTACTTGAAGCCCAATTTCCTGCAGCGCCGTGCGTAGGTCTTGCACAGCAATCGCGCCGTTAGTGATCGTGAGGCGTCCGCGCGGTTGTGGTTCGGAAAGCGTACCGTTCACCTCCAGGGACGCCTCGATGACGCCCTGCGTGCGTTCGTGGTCAATAGGCGCAAATAGACCCAACACGGTTAGTGGCTGCTCACGCAAGCGTGCCTGAATCTGCATCGGTTCGTCGTTGGGGACCCTCAGGGGCGACCAGTGGAACGGCAGCCGTCCCGAAAGGCGCGCTTGATAATCGCCCACCCGTATCAGAGCGTCCTCTGTTTGAATCGCGCCCTCGCGCACATCGATCTGGCTAAACAGGATCTGGTCTATCGTATACTTGTCGTAGGTGAAGCGGTTGACCGTTGCGCTGAGCGTCAATTCGGGCGATTCAGGATTGCCTGCCGCGATAAGGCTCAGGTCAAGATTGCCGTCGAACGCGGGCAGGCTTGGCTCCCATAGTCGTGCCCAGCGCAGGGGCAGTTGGGCGATTTCGAAATCGGCGTCGAGTCGCTGGGGGGTATAGGTTCCTCGTGCTTCGAGGCGCGTATTTTCGGCTTGCCAGCGGAGCCGTTGGAGCTCGATACTTTGTGTGCGTAGGCGGCGGAACGCCTCGGCGGCGCGTTCTGCCGGGAGCGCTTCGGCTAAGTCCGCCAACTCCGACTTACCTTGCCACACACCTTGAAGCGCGAAATCGCCGAGCGACTGTCCGCGCCACTCCAAACTCTCGCCATTCAGTGTTAGGCGTGCAATCGGTTCGCTTATGGAACCTGAGACCGAGAGTGTCGCCTGCACCCTGCCCTGCAGGGTTTCTATACGTTCGGCGACGGCGGGCGGCAGGGCGTCGGGGACGGCACGCACCACCCTGCGCAGCCAGTCAATCGGAAGGGGGTCGGTTTCCGCGTCGAGTTGCAGCGTTTCGCGCTCCGCATCATACCGCAGTTGCGTCATCCGCGCTTCACCGTCTGGCGTGCGCAGAGTGAGCCGGGCGTAGAGGGTCTTGCTAAGGTGTTCCCCTCCTTGCTCCGTCACACCCTCGTAGGGCGATCGGGGTTGGGTCGGTGATCCGAATTCCGCCACCCCTTCCACATCGCCGATGAGCGTTCCGTTCAAAGTGGTCTGTTGGCTTGCCACTTTGACGCTAACGCGGGGTGCCTCCAGCGTGCCCGATGCGGTGGCTTCCAGCGACGCCTGCCCTGTAAGACGATATTCTGGAGGCAGGTAGGGCGCGAGCAACTCCAGTGAGGCGTTCTCAAGGCGCACATACGCCTCAAAATTATTCTTAGGATGCCATTGCCCGTGTGCGGTCAGCAGCCCTTCGCCCAGACGCGCCTGCGCATGCCTAATCGCTACTTGGGTCAAGCCATTCTCAAATTGCGCCACGACCTGCACTTGGCTGTCTCGGAGCAGAGTCTGGTCATATTGAATCCCGTCCGAGTTCAGGGTAGCACGGACGGCGAACTTTTGGGGATTGCCTTCCGCTTCGAACACGCCTGACGCCAATCCCAAAAGAGGGAACTCGCGTCGCAGCCAGTCGGGAATAGAGGCAAGGTCAAACTCAAATAGATTGCCCTGAAGTTGGAAGCGTGGCGGCTCGCCCGAGCGATCTGGCAAGTTTACGACGCCCGACGCCGACAGTTGCGAGGCGCGGCGCAAGATTTGCAGTTGCGTGATACGCAATTCGCGCTCCAACAAGTTCAAATCGGCGACCGTGATCTCCGCGCCGATGTCGCCGAGCCTGCCGTCGAACACCACCGCCTCTGCCACCGCTTCTGGCGATTTCAGGCTGCCGCGGATTTGCGCCGTGAGATACCCGACACCCTCTAAGCGCAGGGCGTTCCCTTCGCCGTCGTTCAGCAGCTCGCCCTCCGAATAGCCCCCCAGTTGCGCCAACAGATTCAAATCTAACTCGTTGGCGTTCACCTGAAGGTCAAAACGGGGGTTCTCGCTCAAAAGATTCAAGATTTCGCCTGAAACCTGCACTAACCCGGCTGCACCTTGAAGCAGGGCAAGCGGAAGACGTAGCGTTCCGTTTGCATATTCGATTCGAGCGCGTGCGCCGCCAAGCCGACGCTGTTTATAGAAAAGCGCATCGGTGAGTAGGTTCGCCTCAATTCGGGGATTATCCAGTTTGCCGTGCGCGACGATTTGCGCATCCACTGCGCCTTGCAGTTCCTGTTCTCGTAAGGCAGGCACGCGCTGCACAGGCAAATCTCTAACAGTCGCGTACAATCGCAGTTCAGGCGTTTTGGGCTTCGTATCCAGCCACAGTTTGCCGTGTACCGTGCGCCCTGCATATTGGGCTTCGAGCGTGGGCAACAGCAGCTGCCCGTCTTTGAATAGCCCTTCCGCGCGTAGGTGGTTCAAATCGCCTTGCGGTGTGCGGACTCGTTCCAGCTGAGTAATGCCGATGACCTGCAACGAATCGGGCGTGCCCTCGAGTCGTGCTTGAATCGTGTACCTGCCCTGCACCGGCGATTCGTCCTCGCGTACGAGTCGCCAGAGCGTTGTCGCATCGTTTCCTGTGATGCCTGCTTGAGCTGCGAAGAACGGCTTCGTGCCAGACCAGTCCGCGATTCCATATGCATGGAGTCGTTGGTCGCGCGTTTTCAGCTCGCCCGATAGCCCTTTCTCGGTAAACGCAGCTTGCCACTCGAATTCGCGATAGGGTATTACTTTTTGGCGAAAACTGGCACTTTGTGCGACGCCTTTTGCAACGCCGTGCAGTTGCAACGGCTTGTTCGGCTCGTAGACGATCTGGAACGCGACTCGCCCGTGCAGTTGTTGAACATCGAGATCGGTTTTGGGCAAGTAGGACTTGAAGGCATCGCCGCGCACATGGTCGGCTTGGAGATCGACCAGCCATCGTGTGCCATCCGAGAGAGCGTCGGCTTCTACCGTGCCCAGAGCATCGCTCACGCCTCGCAGCGTAATGTACTGTCCAATACGCGGTTGGCTCAGAGTGAACTCTTGTGCCCAGAGTGTCGCGCGAACGGGTGTATCGGGCAAAAAATCGTCGAAATAGAGCGTCCCCTCACGGGCACGCACGCGTATCGTGATGGGCGTCGGTTCGGGTGGGCGCGGTTGTTTCAAAAGCGGGTCGATGTTCCAAACTCCTCGGCGGTTGCGCTGCAGCCAGACCTCAGGGCGGTCGATTTCAATTGTCAGAGGTTCTTGCTCGCGGGGTAGGCGCGCTTCGATATACCGGGCGCGAAACAGTCTATCTCCGGTGAGCGTGCTTATCTCAGTGTTGGTCAAGAGCGCGCCTTGGAGGCTTAGCACGATGCGCTCAACACGCACATCCAGCTGCGCCTGCCGTCGGGCGTAGTCGCGCAGAGCGGGCGGCAAAGCGTCTTCCAGAGCGAGCTTGACCTGCCAAAGGTACATCGCCCCCGCCAATGTCATTAAGGTGAGGGGCAACAACCACAGCAGCAGCTGCCCCAGTCGCCAGAGCAGATTACGCACTTTCCATCGCGCCAACTTTGGCAAGCCTCTCCGCCATCACACGCTGCGAGAACGCAATCGCATTATACGAGCTGCGAATGAACGGTCCCGACGCGACGAACAGGAAGCCCATCTCCTCTCCCAGCACGCGGTACTCTTCAAACTGGTCGGGGTGGATATATTCCTGCACCGGCAAGTGGCGTTGGGTGGGACGCAGGTACTGCCCAATTGTGAGCGCGTCCACGCCTGCATTGCGCAGGTCGCGCATCGTCTGCAGCACCTCCTCGCGCGTCTCGCCTAAGCCCAGCATAATCCCGGACTTTGTGTAAATCGTGGGGTTCATCTGCTTGACCATTTCCAGCACTTTCAGTGAGCGGTCGTAGCGTGCTTGGGGGCGTACAATCGTCTGCAGGCGTTCCACCGTTTCGATATTGTGGTTGAAAATCTCAGGTTGGGCGTCTACCACGCGCCGAACGCACCACGCTTTCGCTTTGAAGTCGGGTGTCAACACTTCCACGATGGCGTAGGGGATGGCTTCGTGCAGGGCGCGTATGGTCGCCGCGAACTGCCCTGCCCCTTCGTCAGGCAGGTCGTCGCGTGCAACAGAGGTCACCACGATATGCTTTAGCCCCATGCGTTTGGCGGCTTCGGCGAGACGGTGGGGTTCTTGAGGATCCAACGCCAGAGGCTTGCCCGTCTTGATGGCGCAGAATCCGCAGTGGCGCGTGCAGATGTCGCCCAGAATCATAAAAGTCGCGGAGCCTTTAGACCAGCATTCGGGCAGGTTGGGACAGCGTGCGCTTTCGCAGACCGTGTGCAGGCGCGCCGCACGCATCATCTGTTCCACCTGTTGCACTTTTTCAGGTTTCGGCAGGCGCACCTTGAGCCAGTCGGGAAACTTGCGGCTGACCAGTTCGATATTTGCCATCGGGGCTATTATACCTTTCAGGTACACTCTCTTAGGATGCACTCTGTCGCCGAGCAGTATCAGCCCATCGCGCAGCAGCTCATTACGGCGCGGCAGTACCTGATTGAAGCGCTGCTTGATCACGCTGCGCCGATTGAAGCGTGGATGGCGCAGTATGCCGATGCGCTGGACAACACCCTACGCGCCTTGTATCAACGTGCGTGGGCAGCCGCCTCTCAAGAAATCACGCCCCCCAGCCGCAGCCCCATCGCTATTTTCGCCACGGGGGGCTACGGCAGACGCGAACTCGCACCCTACTCTGATATTGACCTCACCTTCGTCCCTGCACAAGAGGGCGATTCCTTCACCGAACGCCTCGTAAAGCATCTATTTCAGGCGATGATGCAGGTGTTCTACACCGATGCCCGCCTCAAAGTCGGCTACGCCTATCGCCTGATGGACGATCTCGACGCGCTGGACCACAAAACCCGCACAGGACTGCTGGAGATGCGCCCGATTGAAGGCGACGCGGAGCTCATTGAAGCGTTCACGGGGCGGTTCTGGCGCAGCCTTGACCCCACAGGCTTCACGCTGGAGCGGTATCGCGAGTGTCAGGCGCGTTGGGCGAAGCTGGGCGAGGGCATGCTGCGCGCGGAACCGAATTTGAAAGAAGGGCGTGGCGGATTGCGCGACCGCCATACACTCAACTGGATGACGCAAGCCCGCTACGGTGTTCCCCACGAGCAGGTGTTGCCTACACTGAGAGCGGAGCGCATTCTCACGCAGTCCGAGGCGGAGAGCTTGGAACACGCCACGCGCACGCTGCAACGCTACCGCGCCTACCTGCACGCTATTAGCGCCGAGGCACGGGAGCAACTCACCCTCACGCGTCAACACGAGCTCGCGGAGCGACTGGGCGTCACCCGAACCGCCCTGATGGGCACAATTTATGATGCCCTTGCCGTCCACGCCCGACTCACTGCACGAGGTATCGAGCGTCTGGTGAACGCGCCGCTGGTGCTGGGCGTCGGACTGGATAGCGTGAACCGTCAAATTACCCCCGCCCCTGCGCTCGACAAAGAACCCCCCGAATGGCGATTGCTCTGCTTCCTGCTGGCGCAACGGTATCAACTCGGACTGAGCCAAGAGATTGAAACGCGGTTGGATATCGCCCTTCACCCATCCCTGAGCGCGGAACCCGATTCCTTGGAGGCGCCGAATCCCAGTTTCGTCGGCTCCGCCCTGCGCGAACTGCTCAGCCGCCCGGGTGAGGTGTATCGCGTGCTGGAGCCGATGGCACGCTTAGGCGTGCTGGGCTGGGCATTCCCACCGTTTCGCGAACTGATGCGCTTACCCGCGGGCGACCCGACCCACGACTACACCGTCGGCGAACATACCCTACAAGCCATTCGCCTGCTCGATAGCTACGCCCGTGGCGAGGGCACACCCCTCTGGCGCACCCTTTTGGAGCAGCTGCCCGCGCCAGAGTTGCTGTACATGGCGCTTCTGCTCCACGATGCAGGCAAGGTCGACCCCACACGCCCCCATGCCGAAGTCGGCGCGGAACTGGCACGGCAGAGCCTGAGCGCACTCGGCTGGAGCGACGCGGAAATCGCGGAGGTGGAGTTCCTCGTGCGACACCATCTCCTCATGGCACAGACCGCACGCCAACGCGATTTGCACCTGCCCGAAACCGTTCGCGAGTTCGCCCGTATCGTCAACACCCCGGAACGCCTGCAGATGCTTTACCTACTCACCTGCGCGGACACCCAAGCCGTCGGCGAGCGCATCTGGACGCCGGCGCAGGCGAGTTTCTTACTGGAACTTTATCGGCGCAGCCTGCGAGCGCTGGAGGAAGGCATGCCCGAAGAGACACCTGCGCTGACCGTCGTGCGCAAACGCTTGCAACGCGCCCTCGCCAAGCACCCCATCTCTGAAACGCTCATCGAGAAACACATCGAGCAGATGCCGTCGGGCTACCTGCTCAACACCACGCCGGAGCAGATTAGCCTACATATTCACTACATCGAGCGGGTGCGAGCGGGTGGGGAGCCTGTAGTGGAGTTCCACAACGCCCCCGAGTTACCCTACACCGAGCTAACCCTCTGTACTTTTGACGATCCACAACCGGGCTTGCTCAGCAAGATAGCAGGGGTACTGTACGCGCACGGTGTGGAAGTGGCGTCGGCGCGCGTGCTGACGCGCGAGGACGCGCCGCGCGTGGCGCTGGACATGCTGGGCATTACGGTGCGTTCGCGACCGTTGTCGCCCAACCAGTGTGCGGTGCTGGAGCGTGCATTGCGACAAGTGCTTACCGGTGAGCGGGCTGTGAATGACCTGCTGCGCGAACACGGTAAAGACCCCGACGCCCCACTGCGCGTGAGCCAGCTCCAGATTCACGACGATGCCTCCGACGCCTACACGGTGGTAGACCTGCACACAGCACCCGATTTGGGGGCGTTGTATCGGGCAGCGCACGCGCTGTCGCAAATCGGTTGGAATATTCACAGTGCGCGGTTCGGCTTGTGGGCGGGGCGTGCGGTACTTAGCTTCTACTGCACCGATGCCGAGGGGCGCAAGATACCCCCCACAGAGTACGCTCGGCTCAACCACGCGGTGGAAGCGGTATAATCGGAGCCGTCAAACTCCAGAAGTTTGCGCGAATTGGTGCGCAAACAATCGTACTCGTCGGCAGGGACACCGACGAGTACGATTGTGATACTCCTGTCGCTATCCGCAGCAGCTGCACCCACCGCAGCCTGCGCCAGGGGTACCGAACTCGTCTTCTGTCTGGAACGACGAGCCGCAGCCGCACGTGTTTATGGCATTTGGGTTATCGATCTTGAACCCGCCGCCGAACATGTCCTCCACATAGTCGATCGTGGATCCGTCTATGTAGCGGAAACTCAAATCGTCCACATAGATCCGCACGCCGTGCGAGTCGAACACCTGATCGGTCGCTTCGGGTTCTGAATCGTCGATAGCCATCTGATACTGCAGCCCGCTGCAGCCGCCGCCGGCGACCCAGACACGCAGCCCAGCGTTTTGAATACCCGATTCTTCCAACAACGCCTTCAACTCACGCGCAGCGCGCTCGGACAAAGTGATAGCCATAGCGTCCTCCTGTCAGTCCAAATTTTACCCGATAGGCTCACCAAAATCCCTCGAAATATGGAACAAATCCCTCAGAGGCGCGCGTATAGGAGGTTAAAATGCGCTGGATACGCGGGATGACGATGGTGGAGATTCTCTCGTTGGCGGTGATGAGTGTGGCTGTGTTGGCAGCATTTTCGCCACGCATCGCAACCCATTATCCGCGTGACCCAGAGGCTCAGCTCCGAGTGAGCCTCGCAGAGGTGCGCAATGCGCTCCTTGTGTTCTACAACGATACGGGCGCTTACCCCGTCGACTTGAGCGACCTGACCGCGACCGAACCTCCTCAAATCGGACTCGATCGGTGGGCGCGTCCCAGCATGATTAACCCTGATTATTACACAGGACCTTACCTGCGCGAGATCCCCAAATGTCCCATCTCAGGCGAGGAACTGGAATACTACTGCGATCCGAAAACCGGCGAGATGAAGGTACGCTCCCCAGCATCGGGTATCGGGAGCGACGGGCGTCCCTATCGTGAGTGGTAGGTGATGCGCATTCGGGTGCGTCTTCGTACACGATAGACCCAAAACGCACCCAGCCCTGCCCCCAGTAAGACGCCTATCCACAAGCCTGTTTCCTGCCCCAGTATCGCCCCCAGCCAGCCCAGAAGCAAAACAGGCAATCCGAAAGCCATCAGATACACAACCCACAGCCCGATAAGCATGCCCACCACCATACCCACCATCGCGCCGGGGATGCACCCGATAATCCCGAAGGGCAGTCCCAAAATAAACCCCGCCACCAGTCCCAACCCAGCGAACAGCCCGGAGAGTGCCTGTGCCCATGGGGGTAATCCGTGCGTGGACGCCTGCACGCGATAGAGTCGCTGCTGATAGCCAGCACGCATCTGGGTGTAGGGGTCGCGTGGCTGGGTGCGAGGCGATTGTGCTGCGCTGCCCTGACGCAGTGCGCCGTTTTGTGGCTGGGGGGGGCGCATCTGATCGTACAACCGACGCGATTCGGGGTTGCTGAGCAGCTCGTAAGCCGTATTGATACGCTTCATGCGTTCTTCATACTCCGCCACACGCCCCGCAGGCGCGCGATCGGGATGGTACCGACGCGCCAATGCTAAGTAGGCTTGCCGAATCACCTCCGCCGAGGCGTTCGGGGCAACCCCCAACTCACGATAAGCATCGAGCTTCGGGTCAATGCGCATCGCACCTATATTTTAACCCATGTCGGCGCACAGGGTACAATACTACTCGGAGGCGATAACCGATGAAGATGCCAAAAATCCCCGGCGGCGGTTCGATGCGCCAAATGATGGAACAGGCACAGCGCATGATGGAGCAAGCCCAACGCTTTGAAGAAGAGATGGACGCCCTGCAGGTGCACGCCACGGCAGGCGGCGGCGTCGTCAAAGCGACCGTGAACGGCAAGGGGATGCTGATGGGGCTGGAAATTGCCCGCGATGTCATCGACCCCGACGACCCCGAGATGCTACAAGACCTTATCGTGAGCGCGGTGCGGGAAGCCCAGACCCAAGCGGAGAACATCCGCGCCGAACGCATGAGCCAACTCACAGGCGGTCTGGGACTGGATAAACTGGGGCTGCCGTTTTAAGCATGTTATTCCCGCCTGCGTTGCGCCAGCTGATGCAACAGCTGGAGCGGTTGCCTGGCGTGGGGGCGCGTTCCGCGCAGCGACTTGCGCTTTACCTGCTTCGCCGCCCCGAAGAGGAGGTAATGCGCCTCGCCGAGAGCCTTATCCAAGCACGACAAAACACACGCTTGTGCCAGCGCTGCTTCTTCCTTAGTGAGGGCGACCTGTGTGAACTCTGCCGCGACCCTGCACGCGAAACGGATATCCTCTGTGTCGTCGCCGACCCGCGCGATGTGGTCGCTCTGGAACGGCTGGAGCAATATCGCGGGTTGTACCATGTGCTGCACGGTCTCATCTCACCCGCCGAAGGTGTGCAGCCCGAAGATTTGAAGTTGCGCGAACTGGTAGAGCGAATCCGTACGGAACAGCCACGCGAGGTGATTTTAGCGACCCCCGCGAATGTGGAGGGCGACGCAACGGCGCTGTATATCGCACGCCTACTCAAACCGATGGGCGTGCGAGTCACACGAATCGCCTACGGGATGCCCGTCGGCGGCGAGTTGGACTACGCCGACGCCGCTACATTGGGCTATGCACTCAGCGGCAGACAAGAGTTGTAATATGTTCGGGATGCGCTTCTGGCTGCTGGCGCTGGGGCTGACTACAATACAGATTGAACCGCCGCCCCTCAGCGACTGGATTGCCAGCGGAACGGGCGAAACGCGACAACAGCGTATCGTCGTGTTGGATACCACACACGGATTCCAGCGCACCGACCGCATGGCGCTGGTGGTGGCAGGCAAGGGCGAAGAGACCGCCTACTGGCGCAACACGCGCTGGAAACTGGAGCCGAACCACACCTATGGGTTTCGCGTGCGTTTACAGGGTGCGGGGAGCGGCGGCTGCGCTATCGTGGGCGCAAACACCGTCAACCGCGACTTCGTCCCCACACGCGAATGGCAAACCGTCGAATATGTGTTCCGCACACCAACCGACACCCGCGAGACCTTTGTCCGCGTCGGGCACTGGCAGTGGCGCGGCGAAATCCTGTTTGACCAGCCCCAACTGTTCCCCGTAGAAATCGTCCACGCACGCTACGACACCCTGAATTTAGGCGAAGGCGAAACCGTCCGCGATGGCAAGTACCGTTTCATCAGCCTGTTCGAGCGGGAGTTCTCCAACACTCAGGCGCCTTTGCGCGAGTTCACCGCGGTGTTCAACACCAACCGCTGGGTGTTCAGCCCGAACACCTTCGTTACCTATCGGCACAGCGTGGGCGACTTCCGTATCCGTCGCGCGACGCTGCGATGGAATGTCCCCTATGAGCAAAATGGCGTGCTTGCTATCCACCTGCGCAAGGACGACAACGATTGGCAGGTGGTTCACTCCCTGCGCGGGCGCGGCAGTCACGAATACGAAGTGCCCCAAGCGTTCCTGCCTGCCCGCGCGCTGGAGGTACGCTTGGTGGGGCAAAACGGCGTGATCCAAGTCGACCGCTATACGCTGGATGCCGAACTGGAACGCTCCCCGGCTGCGAATCTGATCGGAAAAACTCGCACGCTGTTCCCCTACCAGAGGCGCAACGATATGCAAGTTAAGCCGCTTAACTTGCAACCAGACGCCCAAGGCAGGTGGCGTTTAGTTATCGAAGCGACAAACACGGGGCGAACCGCCATGCGCG
>NKPV01000155.1 GCA_002254605.1 Armatimonadetes bacterium JP3_11 | reverse complement strand
CCCTCCAGCCACTCGTACACGAGGAAACTCACATAGTAAGGGCTACTTAGATTATCGTTGGAGGCGTTCAATCCGAGCGCCATATCCTCGTCGCGTGTGGCTTCCAGTGTGGGGAAGAAGGCGTCGAACGCGCTGTTGAATACCAGCAGCCCATCGCGCGGCGCCGTGTTATTCGAGACATTCAGTCGATAGTACTTACATGCGACCGATTGTCCCGAATTGGCGCCCACATGGTGGCTGGTGTAGAGGTAGGGATAGTTGAGTCGGGACTTGTCGGTGATGCGGCAGTCGATCGTCCACAGCACGCGCCCACGTCCGGGTTCACGCGCGTTGGGCGGTGGCGAAAACGCACCGACGCCGATATCCGCTTGCAACACTAAGTTCGGCGTGCCCGCGCCGCGATGCCACACGGTGGGATTTTCGATGCGATACACACGCACGAAGTTGCCTCCACCACCAGGCGCATGCACCCAGAAGTGGTTGCGCGGGCTAAGAAGTACCCGATACCCCTGCGCGGGCGCAATCGTGTCTGGTAGACTCCAAAAATCGTACCAGGCTGCCCCTTGCGCGTTGTAGATTTGATCCTTCCATAGGATCCGCACCTTGCCGTAGCGGACCCCACCGCTTACATTGAACATGTTGCCCGACAAGTAGACCGCCTCGTTATCGAAGCCGATATGCGGGAAGTCGACCCACTGGTTGACGAAATTGCTGCCGTCGTACTTCGCGTCGAAGTTGTAGATTGTCCAGTTGCCATTCGGGTCGGAGTCATCGGAAATCAAGAGCGTCCACCACGAACCGTTTGAACCGTTCGTCCCACGCATGCGCAGATAGAGGATCAAGAAACGCCCGTTCCAATAGTCGTACACCACACGCGGGTCAAACATGAAGTCCGTCGTGTTGAGAAAGGTTTGGACATCGACGCGGTATTGCTGGTTTCCGTGTCGGTCGTAGAACGCGAAGTCGTCGTTGGTGGCGATCACCACATGGTAGGGTCCCGCGCCGATATTGGTGTCGGGCGGGGTCAAGCCGTTGAAACCAATCGCATCGAACCACCGGAAAGCATCCAACGCCTGCGGAAAAAAGTCGCCAGGTTCCAGCAGGAAAATTTGCGCCGCAGTCGAGTCGCCTGGAACGAGGTTCTCCCGTATCTTGTGCTTGGGTGCTTCACGCACGCGAAACGGTTGTTTGAGCAGGGATTCTGTGCGTACTTGCTCGGTCGAGACGATGATTGGCGTCACGAAACCAGGCGAGCCGCCTTGTAAACGCGGGTCATGGGGAATGCCTTCCAGAGCGGTCTCTGAGACCTCATACACCTGCCTCTCTCCGTTCGGGGTTAGCGTCTCCACCTTCAGCTGGGCTGAAACAACACTCAAGCTCGCAACACATAAAGCGCACCCAAAAAGGATGCGTCGCACAAATAGATTCACCATCTTCTCCTTTGTCTGGCTTCACGCTCCAGACAGGCGGGTCACAATGCCTCGGCAACCATCCTTATTATACCCCAAAAATTGTTTTGGGTGCGCCGAGCCATGATGTATCTCAATAGCCCTCCACAAATCGAGGTGTTTTACAGAGAATGGTTCTCAACCGGAATCCTCTATCGGCGCATTTGCATGTTTGGGGTATGATTCTGTCGATATGAAAACGCGCATGTCGCTACCAGATGTTGCTGCTGAAATCGACTCGCGTGGGGTGGCGCTGCACGCAGTGGGCATTCGTGGATTGCGGTTACCCGTATCGCTGCGGACGCCTACAAACACAGTACAGCAGGTGATTGCCGTCGCCGATTTGAGTGTGGACATCGAAGCGGAACAGCGCGGCACACACATGAGCCGCCTTGTCGAGTCGCTCTACGAATGGGCATCGACCCCTCGCACGCCTGCCGAAGTCAAGGGATTATTGCAGTCCACGCGCGACCGACTCAACAGTCGCTCGGCACATTTGCGCATGGGATTCCCCTATTTTCTGGAGCTGCCTGCGCCCCTAACGCAGACTCTCGGCTTGCTCGATGTCGAAGTCGAGTGGGAGTGTAAGATCAATAATGGCGCGTCCTACGCGCTCAGTGGCTTTGTGTTTCCTGCGATGACGCTTTGCCCGTGCAGCAAGGCGATTTCGGAGTATGGAGCGCACAATCAGCGTGCGCTGGTGCGGCTGTGGGTTCAGACGAAAGACAAATTGCCTCGCCTGCCTGACGAGTATCTGCCGCTGGTGCAAGAGTCGGCAAGCTCGCTGGTCTACCCTGTGCTGAAACGCTTGGATGAGAAGTTCGTGACGGAATACAGCTACGAGAACCCCCGCTTTGTGGAGGATGTGGCGCGTGAGTTAGCACTGCGTCTGGGTGAGCGCGAAGAGCTGAGCTGGTTCCGAGTGGAGTGTGAATCCATCGAGTCGATTCACAATCACAACGCCTTCGCGATGTACGAGTCGCCGCGCCGCAAGTGAGGGGTGTTCGATGCGCTTAATCACCGCGTCGGATGTGGAGGTGGTTCTGGGAGGGCGCGCCGTGTTGCAAGGCGTGTCGCTGGAGCTGCAATCGGGCGAGACGGTCGCGCTGATTGGTCCTAACGGCGCAGGCAAGACGACCCTGTTGCGCGTGTTGCTGGGACTGCTGCCGTATCGGGGGCGTGTGGAAGTGTTGGGCAAACCTCCAGAGCGGCTCACCCGCGCTGAGCGACAGCAGATTGGCTATGTGCCGCAGGCGTTGCAGTTCGACCGCACAACCCCGTTGCTCACACGCGAGTTGCTCTGGGCGTTGTTGGGCGAGCGGG
Source organism: Armatimonadetes bacterium JP3_11 (assembly GCA_002254605.1). Classification (GTDB taxonomy): domain Bacteria; phylum Armatimonadota; class Fimbriimonadia; order Fimbriimonadales; family GBS-DC; genus GBS-DC. The sequence goes on along the minus strand of NKPV01000155.1, from coordinate 1,334 downwards.
CGCAGACCCATGCCCAACTGCATGCGATTCTGGACGCCGTCGATGCGACGCACCTGTTGGAGAAACCCGTGCGCACGCTTTCGGGGGGCGAGCTGCAGCGCGTAGTCATCGCCGCGGCGCTTGCCCAACAGCCTAAACTGCTCCTGTTAGACGAACCTGCGACGGGCATCGATGTGGGCGTGCGCCTCCAGTTCTATGAACTTATTGAACGCCTCCGATCCGAGCAGGCGATGGGCGTGCTCATCGTTTCGCACGACCTGAGCGTGGTTAACCGCTACGCCACCCGCGTGGTGTGCATCCATCACCGCCTCATTTGCACGGGCAGCCCCGAAGAGATACTGCAGATGCCGATTCTGGAAGAGCTCTATGGGCATCCTGTGGGGATTTATCAACATCGGCATGAGTAGGGGCGCCCCTCTCAGTACCCTTGTGCCTGTAATCTGCCGATGCGATGTGTTATTGCCTCGTGAAAAATGGTACAATTCCCTTACTGGAGGTTATTTGCAAATGCGCTACGATGTCAAGGATCTGTCGCTAGCAGAGCAGGGCGCGCTGCGCATGGAATGGGCAGACAACGAGATGCCCGTGCTGCGCCTGATACGCCAACGATTTGAGCAAGAAAAGCCACTGCAGGGCGTCCGAATCGCGGCATGCTTGCATGTCACCACCGAAACGGGGAACCTGATGCGTACCCTTAAAGCGGGCGGCGCGGAAATCGCTCTGTGCGCCTCGAACCCCCTCTCCACTCAGGATGACCTCGCCGCGGCGTTAGTGAAATACGAAGGCATTAGCGTGTTCGCTATCAAGGGCGAAGATAAAGACACCTACTACAAGCATATTCACCAAGCGTTGGATATCCAGCCGCAGATTACGATGGACGACGGCTGCGACCTGGTGAGTGTGTTGCATACCGACCGTCGCGAGGGGCTTGCGAATGTGATTGGCGGCACAGAAGAGACCACCACAGGCGTGATTCGCCTGCGTGCGATGGCGAAGGAGGGCGTGCTGCAGTATCCCGTAATCGCCATCAACGACGCCTATACCAAGCACCTGTTCGACAACCGCTACGGCACGGGGCAAAGCACGATGGACGCGATTATGCGCGCTACGAACCTGCTGATTGCGGGGCGCAAGGTGGTCGTCATCGGCTACGGCTGGTGCGGGCGCGGTGTGGCGATGCGCGCGCGCGGATTGGGGGCGCATGTCATCGTGTGCGAGGTGAACCCGTTGCGGGCACTGGAAGCCATCATGGACGGCTACGAGGTAATGCCTCTTACCCAAGCCGCTCAGGAAGGCGACATCTTCATCACCGTCACGGGCAACTACCATGTGCT
>NKPV01000023.1 GCA_002254605.1 Armatimonadetes bacterium JP3_11 | reverse complement strand
TGTATGCAAATAGAAGTGGTGCATCATCCGCTGGTGAAGCATATCTTGACGCGCCTGCGCGACGAGGCGACGGAGCCAGCGCAGTTTCGGGCGTTGGCGCGCCAGCTGACGCTGTTGCTGGCGGTGGAAGCCACGCGCGACTTGCCCCTGCGGGAACATACGGTGCAAACCCCGCTGGAGCCGACGCAGGGCTACTCGCTGGCGCAGCCGATTGTCGCCGTGCCCATCCTGCGCGCGGGGCTGGGAATGCTGGAAGCGATTACGGAGCTATTTACAGAAGTGCGTGTGGGCTACATCGGACTGGAACGCGACGAGCAGACCGCGGTCGCGCGGGCGTACTATTGCAAACTGCCCCCAATTGGCGAGAGCCGTGTGCTGCTGTTAGACCCGATGCTTGCGACAGGCGGATCGGCGGCGCAGGCGGTGGAGGTGTTGCTCCGAGCAGGCGCACGCGACATCGTGCATATCTGCGTGGTTGCTGCGCCTGAAGGGGTGCAACGGCTCAACGAGCGGTTTCCGCAGGTGAAAATCGTCGCAGCCTCTTTAGATCGCGGGCTGAATGACCGAAAATTCATCTTGCCAGGATTGGGCGATTTCGGCGATAGGCTCTACGGCACTGGGGCACGATAACAAAAAGGGGCTAACCGAATCGGTTAGCCCAGAAAACGCGGCGGGACATCCGTGTCCCAGATGCTTCGTAGAGCGTGCCCAAGTTGCCCTCCACGAAGGTCGTCTTCCTAACGACATTTTGATTATACCCTACTCGATGCGCGGATGTCAACCCCTGCACCTTTAGGGCATCCGAAACATTACCAGAACTTCCATCGTGCGCCCGTCGACCTGGCGCAGGACACGCAGCCGCACCGTGCGCCCAGAGGGGATCTGATTCAAGGCGCGTTCCAGTTCTGCGACGGTTTTGACCGGCGTGCGGTTGACCGAGACAATCACATCGCCACTTTGGAGTTCGTTGGCGGCGGGGCTATCGGGCGCGACGCTGTGTACATAGACGCCTTGCGCGTTGCCCAACTCACGCTGCAGCGCGCTCGGCGTGGCGCCAACCGTGATGCCCAGACGCTCCAAGACGCTCTTATCGGTACTGCTTGCTACTTGAGCCGATTTGTCATCCTGTGCATCTTCAGGATGTACCGTGAGCGTCGCCTCCAGGTCGATCCGCTTTCCGTCGCGCAGGATTCCCAAGCGCACTTTCGCGTTGGGACCCTTGTCGGCGATTATCTCACGGAATTGGCTCTCGTTTTTGACAGGCGTTCCATCCACTTCGATAACCACATCGCCGGGCTCAATTCCTGCGCGTGCTGCGGGCGTATCCTTGTCGACGGAGCGGATCAGCACGCCCTGCTCCGCCTTGAGTTCCGCTTTCATCTCGGCGGGAATGTCCGTCAATCCGACCCCCAGATAGCCGCGCTTGTAGGAGCCGTTCTCCAGCAGTCGCTGCACAACAACCTTCACGCGGTTGATAGGGATGGCAAACCCGATGCCCACATTGCCGCCTGTGAGACCGCCCGCAACGATGGCGGTATTAATGCCAATCACTTCACCACGCGAGTTGACCAGCGGACCGCCCGAGTTGCCTGCGTTGATGGCGGCGTCGGTTTGAATCAAGTCGGTGTAAAGCCGAGTGCGACCCGGACCCGGAATCACCTCACGGCGTCCTGTCGCGCTGATGATTCCCATCGTCAGGGTGTTCTCCAAGCCGAACGGGCTTCCAATTGCAAACACAATCTGACCGGGCTTGACCGTTGAGGAGTCGCCCAGCACGGCGGCAGGCAAGTTCTTGCGATCGACTTTGATCACCGCGATGTCGGCGCTGGGGGCGCGCAGCACCTCGCCCTTGGCTTTCGTGCCATCGTAGAAAGTCACCTCGACATTGGTCGCATCCCCGACCACATGGTCGTTCGTGACGATATAGCCGTCACTGCGGATAATCACACCCGAACCTTGCCCTTCCACACGCGGTTGCGGAATCGTGATGCGTCCACGTCCGAATTCAAACAGAAAATCCTGCATGTCATCGCTTGGTCGGGTCGTCAGCTGGCGTGTGGCGCGGATATGCACCACAGTTGGCTGCACGGTTTCAGCAACGCGCGTCAGCGCCGACTCCAGAGTAGTTAGTGTTGCGCGCTCCTGAGGTGTGAAGGCGACGGTTGCGCGCTCCTGAGCGATAGCACCACCCTGCAGCGCCACATAGACGATTGCGGCGCCCATCAACATACCCAACCCCAAAACCAGATACCGACGTTTCATCATCGTTTACCTCCTATCGTGATACATCAATCATTTTGGGCTCTGCCGCGATTCCGTTCCAGTCGCTGACGGGCTGATACCCCAGCATCGGATCGGTATAAGAGACGCTGGGCAACAGCATGGGTTCAGTAACGGGATTAGCAGAGCGTCGAATCCAAAAGAGCGAATTGGGACGATACGAAGAGAAAAGTTCGGGAGAAGAGATAGAGTTGAGAATCGGAGAAGAGACTGTAAAGTTGGTTGTTGAGGATGACTCGGTTCCTTGGGTGTGGCTTATGCCCTCATGGAAGCGGCTCCAGAACATAAACGCCGTTGCGAGTGCGAGCCCGCCCGCGAATTGCCACCAGCGCGGGGCACGCCAAGTGATGTCTATCGCTCGGCGTGGCGGAGGCGTCGCCTGGCGCACCCGAAGCAACACCTGCTCTGGTCCTGATCGTGAGGCTACGACAGGCATCTGTCTGAGTAATTCCTTCGTGCGGCGTAAGCTCTCAAACTCCTCGGAACACTCTATGCACTGTTCTAAATGGCTGCGTATCAGTTGCTGCTCCACTCCCGATAGTTCGAAATCTAAGTACGCGGAAAGGCGAGACTGCACATAACGACAATTCATTTCAAGTCACCTCGCTCAAAGAGATTGGGATGGCGTTTCTTGATATAGTCACGCAACTGTTTGCGTCCACGATGGATGCGCGAGCGCACGGTACCGATGGAGGTCCCCATGATCTCGGCGATTTCCTCATAGGAGTACCCCTCCAAATCGGCTAACACGACGGCGGCTCGGAACTCCGAGGGCAGATGTTGCAGCCCTTCATGGATCGCTTCGAGATATTCGTTGTTCAGCGCGAGTTCGAGCGGATTGGGCTGGGTGTCGGGAAGGTCGAGCGTTGCGCCCTCCTCGCCGTCTTCTGCGTTGAACGTTTCATCGATGGAAACGGTGCGTAAACGCCCCCGACGACGATACTCGTCGATGTAGAGGTTCGTCAGGATGCGGTTGAACCAGTTCATGAAGGGCATGCTTCGATCGTAGCGGTCGAAGAATCGGTAAGCACGCACAAACGCCTCCTGAACGAGATCTTCGGCGTCGGCGGCGTTCCCCGTGAGGCGGTAAGCAGTGTTGTACGCTTGCTGATAATGTCGGTATACCAGCTCATCGAACTCGCGTTGTAAACGGTCTTCCATTCGATACGCGACTGCCGTGTGGGTCATCGCCGTCTCCATCACAGGGGTATACGCGTGAGCAGGCGATAGAGTTCCCCACAGCGTCCCATCCCTCCTTCATCGTATTCAGACGCTGGTTAATTGTACATGGTTTCTGGGGTACTACTCAAAGATGCGCAGTCCTGCTTTGTTCCAGTCGTCCAGAAACCGTTGCAAGCCAATATCGGTGAGCGGGTGGTGGAACAGCTGTTCCATGACTTTGAAGGGCATCGTAGCGATGTGCGCTCCAAGCCGAATCGATTCTACCACATGCATCGGGTGGCGGATGCTGGCGACCAGCACTTCGCTACTGAAGCCGTAGTTCTCCACCATTTGTACGGCATCTTCGATGGTGCGCATGCCCTCGCTGGAGACATCGTCCACACGCCCGACGAACACGCTGATATAACTGGCGCCTGCCTTGGCTGCTAACAGCGCCTGTGCTGGGGAGAACACCAGGGTCATGTTGACGCGGATGCCCTCTTGCGTGAGGCGGCGCGTGGCGGCGATTCCCGCTGGGGTCATCGGCACTTTGACCACGATATTGGGCGACCATGAAGCGATTTCACGCGCCTCGCGGAGAATCGCATCGACGGTGGTTCCGACCACCTCGGCGCTAATGGAGCCGTGCGGCAAGAGGGCGCACATCTCCAGCACGGTCTCCTTGAAGCCGCGCCCCGCTTGCGCGATGAGCGAGGGATTCGTCGTCACGCCGTCTAAGATGCCCCATTCGGCGGCTTTGCGCACTTCCTCGACCTTGCCTGTGTCCACGAAGAGTTTCATCGGAGGCTCCTGTGTGGTGTTTGGCTGCCGGGGGTGGATTCGAACCACCACTACCAGATCCAGAGTCTGGCGTCCTGCCGTTAGACGACCCGGCAACGCCGTGTATTATACCCCATACGCAGGGAAATTCAAGAGGTATAATCCCGCTATGCGAATCGTGTCATTGCTGCCCAGCGCGACGGAGATTGTGTATGCGTTGGGGCTGGGGGAACAGTTGGTCGCCCGCAGCCACGAGTGCGACTACCCGCCTGAAGCCGAGTCGGTTCCTGTGATTACCTACAGCCTCATCCCGCCCGATTTGCCCAGCCATGAGATTGATCGCATGGTCTCAGAGACGCTCATGACGCACGCCACCCTCTATGGGCTGAATTTGGATTTGCTACGCGCGTTGGAGCCCGATTTGCTGATCACGCAAGCGTTATGCGATGTGTGCGCGGTATCGTTCAACTCGGTGCAGGCGGCGGTGGCGACGCTGAGTCCCCGAACGCGCGTGCTGAGCTTAGAACCGACGACGCTTCAGGGGGTGATGGAGACTTTCCAGATGGTCGCCGACGCAGCGGGCGTGCCCGAACGGGGACGGCGGTTGATTGCGGAGTTTCAGGCGCGTATGGAGCGTGTGTGCCAACACACACGCCCTCACCCACCTGTGCGCGTCACTTTTCTGGAATGGATTGATCCGCCGTTTGCATGCGGACACTGGACTCCTGAGTTGGTGCAGTTGGCAGGGGGGATCGACGGGCACGGCAAAGCAGGGCAGCCCTCGCGACGCTTGGAGTGGCAGGAGGTGCTCGACTGGCAGCCCGAGGCGATAGTGATTGCCTGCTGCGGCTTCACCGTCGAACGCACCCTGAGGGATGTGCCGATTCTGGAGCAACTACCGGGCTGGGATAGCTTGCCTGCCGTGCGCCAGGGCAAAGTTTTCATCGCCGACGGCAACGCCTACTTTAGCCGCCCTAGCCCGCGCCTTGCCGACTCGCTGGAATGGCTCGCGGAGCAGCTCGCACCCTGTAACGAGGCAGCAGGACTGTCCGTCTAATAGATAGCAGTGTCAGGGTAAATTACCGTAGAGGAGGCAACCATGCGCTATTTCTGGTTAATTGGGGTTTTGATGTTCAGTTTCAGCTTCGCCGATGACGGGCTGGGTGGCTTGGTGCGCAAGACGGAGGGCAAGAAGAACGACAACAAGCCTGCGCCGTCGCGCCAATCGGAAGATAAACCGAGTCCGTCGCGCAGCGACGACAAGGGCAACAAGCCACGCCCAACCGAAAATCGTGAGCAAGGCAGCCCGCAGCAACCTGCAAGCGCCCCAACGAAGCCGTCGGACGACAACCCGTTCCGCAAGAAGCCGCGCAGCAACGCATCCGACTCGAACCCCTCCAATGCGCCGCAATCCCAGCACGATTCTGGGCGTGTGCCGTTGGAAGGACGGCGTGTCCCGCTGGAGGGGCGTCCTGTACCGTTTGAAGCGCGCCCGGTGTTGACCCCGCCGCAACAACCTGCGCAGATTCAGAACCGCCCCGTGCCGCTGGAGAATACCATCTTGCCCGCGCTGGTGCGCCAAACCGAAGGACTGAACCCCTACCGCTGGCGCGACCGTTATGTGTTGGTTCCAATTGACCCCGGCTACTCCTATAGCGGTTTCTATGTCGACTATCGCTGGGGCAACCTGCGCTTCGGTTATCGGTACTATTACATTTATCCAGAACCGTATCGGGTGGTCTATGCGCCGTACTGGTACTATGACCCGTGCCCGCCGTTTGTGGTGGTATATCGCGTGACCTACTTGCCGCCGCGCCCCCACACGGTGCTGGTGGAAGTCCCCATCTATGTGGAGTCGCCGTACTATCTGGAGCGTCGCCCGCCTGACGATCGGCAGCAGCTGCTGAGCGATCTTCGCGCCGCGTGGATGCTGCGCGACCCCAGCTTCCTTGAGCGCTACATCCGTCCCAATAGCTACATCGCGATTTATCTGGATGGGCAATACGCCTATTCGCTGCCTGCACAGGACTATATCGAGATGACCCGCGACGCCATCCGCGCGGTAAAGACCGAGCAAATTCGGTTCGACCGCATCACCAAGCGGGGCGAGACACAAATCGTCGTGCGTGGGGAACATCAGTATCTCGACGCGGCGACGGGCGTGCGGCGGCTGGTGTATATCTCCTACACTTTTGAGCGGGTGGATGGACGCTGGTATCTGATTGAAGCCGGTTCGTCCGCAAATAGGCTGTAGATTAATCCCCCTCGCCCACTTTGCGTGGGCGAGGGAGTAAGGGATTATTCTCCGCTCCCCAAGCCAAACAGCACCGCCAGCAAGTCGGCGTCGTCGATTTCCTGTTGGCTCGTCTCATCGTGCGTTCCTCCCACGATGCGTGTATCGCCCTTCCAGAGTGCGCTAAAGTGGTTGGTGCCCAACAGATATCGCTTCATGGTTTGTCTGAAGCGTCCTCAAGGCTCGTGGCGCGCTTGTGCAGTATGTTTTGGAGGCTCGGTGGTATAATCGGTAGGGGCATGGGCAGATTGGTCTGTGCCCAAGCCGTATGAGCCGCCACCGTTTAGCCCGGTGTGGCGAGGAAGAGGCTGCGCAGTATCTACAGGCGCAGGGCTACACGATTTTGGCGCGTAATTGGCGCAAGCGCGAAGGCGAGCTGGACATCGTCGCGCATGATAACGAGACGCTGGCGTTTATTGAGGTCAAGACGCGGCGCACGCTCACCCAGGGCACCGCAGAGGAGAGTATTGACCCGCGGAAGCAATCCCAACTCGCTCGCATGGCGCAGCGTTTCCTTGCCGAACATCCGCACCTCGCGTTCCGCGAATGCCGATTCGATGTGGTGGTCGTCGATAAGACGGTGCTTCCCTCCCAAATCCGCCACTATCGGAACGCATTTGACCCACCTGACAGCGTTTGAGGCGGAGAGCCAACGGACTGTTGTCTGAAGTGTGGTTCCGATAGGCGCGGGCAAGGCGGTTGCGTGCCCGCGCCCACCTTAAGGTCTAACTCGGCACCGCCACCCAGCGGCGCTCGTTCGCGGAGATTTCCACCGCTTCCAGCACCGCTTGGCACTTCAGCCCGTCGTAGAAGTTGGGCGAGGGCTGCTCATCCTTGCTTATCGCCTCCAGCGCGTCGCGCACCAGGTGGGTGAAAGTATGTTCATATCCGATGATGTGCCCTGCAGGCCACCATGCGCTGATGTACGGATGCACGCTTTCCGTGACCTGGATTGTGCGGAAGCCGCGCATGCCGGGCGGGTCGGTTTCCAGATAGAGCTCCAGCTCGTTCATGCGCTCCAAGTTGAACACGAGGCTGCCTTTGGAGCCGTTGATCTCGAATCGGTTGTAGTTTTTGCGTCCCAGTGCGAAGCGCGTCGCCTCGAAGGTCCCGATGGCGCCGTTTTCGAACCGCGCCAGGAACATCGCCGCGTCGTCGACGGTCACTTCGCCCATTTCGGTGCCTGCTTGCCCACCAAGTCGGTCGTCCACCTCCTTGAGGAGGGGGCGCTGCTGGATGAAGGTATGCATCAGCCCACACACCTCGGTAATCTCGCCCACCAGCCAGCGTGCCAGGTCGATGATGTGCGCGTTCAGGTCGCCATGCACGCCAGAGCCGGCAACCTCTTTCTGTAGACGCCACACCAGCGGGAAGTTCGGATCCACAATCCAGTCTTGCAGGTAGGTTCCGCGGAAGTGGTAGATCTCGCCGATGACGCCGTCTTGAATGAGTTGCTTGGCGTAGGAGACCGCGGGGGCTTTGCGGTAGTTGAAGAAGACGCCGTGCTTGACGCCGTGTTGCTCAACAGCGTGTACCATCGCACGGGCTTCGGCGAGATTGTTCGCGAGGGGCTTCTCGCACAGCACGATTTTGCCGTGTTGGGCGGCTTCCATCGAGATGGGCGCATGCAGGTTGCCCGGCGTGGACACATCGACGATATCGATATCCTCGCGGGCGACGACTTGATGCCAGTCGGTAGCGTACTCCTCGAAGCCGTACTTTTCGGCGGCGGCGCGCACGCGCTCCTCGTGCCGACCACAAATCACCTTAAGCACGGGCTCATACTCCAGCTCGGGGAAGAAGTGGCGCACTTGCCGATAGGCGTTGCTGTGCGCCTTGCCCATGAACTGATAGCCAATCAGCGCGACATTCAGTTTCCGTTTTGCCATAATACCACCTCCTCCAGTGGGTTAGCAGCCCTGTGGGCGCCTCTGTCGCCCCGGCAGGACTGCTTGCCCAACGCTTAGCGCGGTGCGGGACGCGGCGCAGGTGGACGGGGCGCACCCTGCGGACCGCCCGGCGCAGCCATTTCAGGGTTGAACGGCTGCACAATCGTGTTCTCAATCTTCGCTTTGGATTGCAGCTGGCGCACATAGTCGCTTATTTGGATGCGCACGGCTTGCTCACGCAGATCCTGCTGCTCTTCGGGCGACGCCATCGAGCCAATGCGCTCCTTGCGGATAATCATAAAGCTGCCCATGCTGCGGAACGGCTCGGAGACCTGACCGGGCTGGAGCGCATCCAGCTTCGCGCGTAGGTCGGGCACCATGAAGTTCTTATTTTGCCAGTTCATTTTGCCGCCACGATCTTTGCTGAAGGGGTCTTCGGAGTATTCCTTCACGGCTTCGGCGAAGTCCAGCCCTTGTTGGATTTTTTCATAGGCTTCACGGGCTTTGGCTTCGGCAGCAGGGGCGTTCTCCTCTTGCTGCTCGGGGGTGTTGCCCTGAATGCGAATGACGATTTGGCTATACTCGACAAAATCATCGAGGTTCACCTGTCGTTCGACGAGCTTTTCCGCGAGCATCTGCGTGCGGATTCGGGCAAAAAGGCGACTGGGCGGGAACTGGTTGCGCTTAAGGAAGTCGTCCAGGCTCATGCCGGGTGGCACCTGCGCCTCGGCGTTTTGGAGTTGCTGTTTGTAGCGGGCTTCGACCTCCGCGTCAGAGACGGAGATGTTCTGCGCCCGCGCCTCTTGCTCGATGATTCGTTCCAGAATCAACTCCTCGACGGCGGTGGCTGCGAACCAGTCGTAGCATGCCTGAATTAGCTCGCTGGCGCGAATCGGTTCGCCGTTCACAGCCGCCACGACGGTATCGCCCGGCGGCAGCGGTGCCGGACGATACTGCGCGGGGAGCTGGGGTTTGGTGCTGGGGCGCGCCTGTTGCTGGGTTTGTTGGCGCTGGTGCTGCTGTTTCTGTTGCGTCTGTGTGCGTTGTTGCTGTTGTTGCTTCTGTTGTGTCTGCGTGCGTTGCTGCGATTGTGGCTTTTGCTGTCGGGTTTGTTGCTTCGATTGAGTTTGTTGTTTCTGTTGCTGTGAAACGCCCACAACGGGGCTGACGGCGATTGCCAAGCCGAGAATACTCAGTATGCCGTATCGATATTTCATTCGTTACCTCCTGTGCGAAGGGGTAAGTTCGACATGGGGCGCGAAGTTTCCTGCAGGTGAGCGCCAAGAAGTCCCCAGTAGAGCAATGCTCCCATCGCAACCACGCCCAACGGCTGGATGCTCAGCAGCGCTGTTAGGAGCGTCCCGACGAGCCAAGCGTATTGCACGGCGAGGGGTAGAGGGCGCCGCGAGCGTTTCCAAACGATTCCAGCGACACATACGATGCCAGTCGCGAGGTGCCAGCCTGCGTCAGGGCTAAGCGCGTGAAACTGCATGGTAGGCGCACCACTAAGTGCGATCGCCGTCGCACATACTCCCAAAAAAATCCCGCCGTGCGCCGCGAGATCGTAGCCCTGCGCAACGCGCACCGTGCGGACTGGCTGATTTTGTATTGCGATTCGCATGTGTCGCCGTTCTGTGAGCTCGCGCCGTATCACCTGCAGGCTCAGCGTAAGCGCAGCGGCCGCCGCGCCCCAGCCCAGCGCCGGCGTTTGACCCTTCCAACCGAGCCAAAGCGCAATCAGGCTCATCAGATACGCCGTACCCAGCGGATTGCCTTCAATATGAAGCCACGCGCGACAGACGATGAGCCCCCACAGAATCGCCAACGCGCCGTACAAATCGCCCACGCTTTGAGTGGGCAACCCATGTCCGAACGCGCCATGTCTCGCCCACACGCTCCCACTTAGCGAGTCCAGAAACAGCGCAATCAGCCCCAGCCCGCCAACCACGCCATACCCCACAACGCGCGAGCCCAGCGCATGCGCCAGGCGCAGGAGCAAAAGGCTGGCGGCAAGCATCAGACCGAATCGCAGCCAAGAGGGGGCGTCGGGCGCAAGCGCGGGCGCAAAGCTCCCTACACTGCTGGCGAGAATCCAGCCCCCCCAATCGCGGAACCACTGCGAACGCTGTCCTATGAAACGCCTTCCCGGGCGACGCGACGCCCATAGCCCCCACACGCTCAATCCCAGTAGCCAAGCCCACTGCCAACTCGCCATTCAGGGCGAGTGTACCCGATGGTACGACTCGCTCCATGCGTGAAGACAGCGATTGCGCCTCTAAAAGCTTCCTAAACCACTAACTCGCAGGAGTCACACGCCGCGCATAGAACCTATCGATGGGAGGTAAAAAACCATGCGACCAACAGGTGTTATGGTGATAGGGATTCTCGGAATTATTCTGGGCTTGTTCGGACTGTGTGGGAGCCTTTGTGGGGTGGCAGCGGCGGGTATGCTGCCCCAACTTGCCGAAATGGCGCAGCAATCGGGCGAGCAATCTGCGGAGTTGAAAGCGATGACGGAGAACCCCGCCGCGATGCGGTTTGTTTTGGTGAGCGGCATCGTGGGGGCGCTGCTCGGGCTGTGGCTCTTGATCGCCTCAGTTATGTTGCTCGGCATGAAACCTACAGGATATACCCTCATGATGGCTAACGCTGTGGTTTCTATCCTCTGGAACATCGTTGGCGCGGGTATTACTATTGCCATAATAGGGATACAATCAAGCCCAACGACCCTGATTAGCACTATAGTCGGGCTGGTTTATCCGATAGCGGTGCTAATTGTTCTGACGCGCCCGAACATCAAAGAGGCGTTCCAGAGTTCCTTCTAAGCCGCTGTGAATCGGATGCGTTCGCGGGTGAGTTCCAGGTTGTGCTGCGTTTGTTCGTGGTAGGGGTTGATGGCGAGCGCCTGCTCGTAGGCGATTTTGGCGGCGTCGTACACGCCCATGCGGAAGTAGCAGTTGCCGAGCGTGAACCATGCCTGCGCGTTATAGGGGTCGCGTTCAATCCCCGCGGAGTAGGCATCAGCCGCTTCGGCGTAGGCGCCCAACTGATAGAGGGCATCGCCAGCGTTCAGGAAAGCGTTCGCGTCCTGCGGATTGAGTTCAATTGCAGCGGTAAAGCAGCGCAGGGCGTTCTCGTAGTCGCGCAGTTGCCACAGGGCACGCCCCCAATTGATATACATTTCCGACGCGAGTGGGTACTCTTGGGCGGCGTAATGCGCGTAGGCTTCCGCCACGCTTTGCCAATCTTCGGTTTCTTGCGCGGCGTGTAGCCATCGCTCCGCCCACGCTTGCTCGTGCGGCAGCGCAAGAGCGACCTCGCGTACATAGGGCAGGGCGCGCGCGTAGTCGCCCACATCCCACCAGAGTTTCGCCAGCAACTGCAACGCGGTCAAGCGATACGATTCATGCTCGGCTAATTGGAGAAAGAGCGATTCGGCGTCATCGTATGCTCCCTGCACTTGCAGCAGTTGTCCGTAATCCAGCAGCAGGATCGGGTCGTTGGGGCGTTCCCGAAGTAGACGCTGATAGAGGGCGCTCGCCTCCTCATAGCGTCCCAAGCCTCGGAGCGCGCGTCCGTAAGCGAACCGCCACTTATAGGTGACGACACCGACATCGCCCACATAGCTGCTGCCTGCCAACAGCGTCTCGCCATCGGGCGCGAGCAAGCCGATACGAATCGCCGCCTCACGCGCAGCCTCCAGCATCTCCAAGGCTTTCTGGTAATAGCCCAGTTGCAAATAGACCAACGCCAGCGTGTGATGAATCATCGGGTTCTCGATTCCGCGTGCGAGCGCATCGGCGCCGACTTGCAGCGCCTCTTCATAACGCTGCAGGTTCAAGAGCGCGCCTATCCAGTCCGCCCAGATCTGTCCTGCATAGTCCTCATCGCCGCGCAGGTAGGGGCAGACCTGCTCCGCCCAGTAAGCTGCCTGCTCGTACTCGCCCGCAGTAAAATAGGTATTCGCGAGGTTGAACTTGTGGAACAGGTCGTCGGGTTCGCGCTCCAGTTGGCGTTGGATGATTTCGATGTTGCGTCGGATCTTGTCGCGACGGGTCATTATCTCGCTGCGATAGCCCAAGTGGCGAATCTGCGCGGGAACCGTGGCGATTCGTGCTTGGCGTTCCACGAGGCTCGGTGTGATTTGCTCGTGGATGGCGCCTTCCCAGCGCACCCCGGGCAGGCGTCGGAACAGGCGCACAATACGGTGCATAAAAATATCGCCGTCGCGGATTTCGTTCAGGATCTCCAGATAGTAGCCCACAAACTGGGGATGGCGCGCGGCGTTTAGAATCGCCTGCTTCGATTCGGGAGCGAGCCGTTCGTCGGCGTCCAGCACCAGAATCCAGTCGCCTGTTGAATGTTGGAGAGCGATGTTGCGTGCGGCGGCGAAATCGTTGTGCCACTCGGCGCGGATCACCTTCGCGCCGAACCGTTCCGCGATGCGTGGGGTATCGTCTTCGGAGCCGGTGTCCACCAACACGATTTCGTCGACCACGCCCTGAACGCTTTTCAGACACTCTTCCAGATAGGGTGCTTCGTTGCGGGCGATCATACTGAGGGTGATTTTCACGCCCACCGGCTCGTCGGGGATGGGAAACTGGTACCGTTCCAGCCAGTGTTCCAAGGTCTGGATGCCCTTGAGCAGGGTCGCAAGTTGTTGTTGGCGTTTCTGTTTTTTGGTGGACACCAGGCGCGGGTCGCTCGCGTGGCAAATCAGCACATTGCGCAAGGGGAGTACGACCTCGCGTAGCCAGTCGGGGTTGCGATAGCCGCGCTCCAGCAGTTGCACCACCAGCGGATAGGCTTCCGATTCGCGGGTGAGGTAAATCCAGTTCCAAGTTTGCCGTGCGGCGAGCACGACCGAGTTCGGGCATGTGGCGCGCGCTTGCTCAGTAAGTTGCTGCGCTTCGTCCCAGCGAGTCTGTTGGAGAAGTGCGACAATTGCCCCCTCGTAGGCGTTCTCGTCGTGCGGATGGGTTTGGATGAGGCGCATGAACGCTTGATACGCCTCGTCGCTTTTCTCTTGATAGAGCAACTCAAATGCGGCGTCGAGTGTCGCGTCGTACTGTTCCGCGAACACGGGAACCCGCTGGCGACAAACTATCGTAGGCATTGTTTCCTCCTTTTTCTGAATGGCGTGTTCTCAACCGGCGGCGCGTTTCCGCCCTTTCTTAGCTGGGGCGACTGTCTCGGTGCGATGTTTCGGTTTAATCTGGACCCCGTTGTTGCCGTTGTGCGCCTCCGATGGAGTGCGCTGCCCGAACTTCTGGCTTAGGATACGCTTGGCGCCTGCGATGGTGTAGAGTTCCTCTTTGAGCAAGCGCTTGATCTCTTGCAGTACCTCGATATCTTCGCGGCGGTAGCGTCGCTGCCCGCCTGCGGTACGCACAGGGTTCAGGAACTCGGCGAACTCGCGTTCCCAATATCGAATCGTGTGCGTCTCCACACCGACCAGGAAGCTCGCCGTGCTAATCGGCACAGGGCGTTCTTGAACAGGCGCTTTGGATTTGCGTTTCCGTTGTCTCATGTCCAGCCTCCGCAATCGAGTTAGTTGAGCCTTTGGCAAGCAGGTTTATAATGGTTGTGCCTGAGGCTCGTGAGGGATTATCGGAGTGTGCTTTAGATTTCTTTATGCATCCGCGTCAGCAACCTGTGCCAAACTGGAATAAGACTTCGAGAAGGTCAGCATCGTCCACGAGGTGGTCGCAGTTTACATCCGCGCTATGGCTACCTGTTGTACCGAAGGCGAACAGCACCGTGAGCAAGTCGGCGTCGTCCACGCAGCCGTCACGCGTAATGTCGCCTTGGGAGGGCGTGCAGGTGTTGCCCGCTGCCCAGCGTACGGCATTAGCCAGCAAGCGTGCTGTGGTGGGATCCTCCAGTTCCGTAGGGGATACGGCTCCTGCAGCGATGGAAAAGCTAAGGATTCGTCCCGAAGCGACCTGCCACCCGACAACACCTGCACTGTTGGGGGCGTAATTGCTGGCATAAAAAAGGGTTGCGCCTGCACGCGCCAGCGTCAGCGTTTCGTTCAATACCCCCAGCGGCAACGATGCTTCCAACCCAGCGCTGAGAATCGGGTCGTAGGTGCGCATAGTATAGACGACCGCTTGATAGCGGGTGAATCGCATCGCCTGCGCGGGCAGGAGGTCGCTCAATCCTGCAAACATGCGTGAACGCGCCCACGACCATAGTGTCCATTCAACCGTCACCAGCCCCCCGCCATCGCGCACCCAGCTGTCCAGCGCCCATTGCCCCCTGGCGGGCATATCGTAGTGGTTAATCAGCGGTGTCAGCAGTACAACATCGCAGGTATTCAGCAGCGCAGCCTGCTCGAATTCGTAGTAGGGGAGAGTCCATGCCACAGTCAGACCGTGCGCCTGAAGCATATTTCGATAGGCGTTATCGCGCGATGGCTCTCCGCAGCCAAGTACCGCGACTCGCTGCGCTTCTGCTGAGAGATAAACTGCCCAGAGAACAAGTGCAAGCCCCAAGAGCCGCATCGTTCCTATTTCCCACTGAGCTGATGCAAAGCTGATTCGTACTGCTCGATTAGGTGGTGCGCCAGTTCACGCAAGGGTTCCGGGCGTTTCCCGACAACTGCGGGCATGGCGATTTGGCGCACGGCATCCAGGGGATGCTTACGGCGCAGAGCGACTTGCTCAATCCACTCGGCGGCGTGTTCGACAGGGAGGCGCGTCTCGTAGCCGTTGATTTGCAAAAACACCAGCGTCGCAATCAGCGCCGTCGCCAGGTTGCCTTGTGCGAAGGGGCGATACTTTAAATAGCCCCACAGGAACCGCGCCGCCTGCAACAGCACATCGCGGCTCTGGCGGTAACTATACTGATAATAGGTCGCCTCTTCTAAGCGGTCGTAACTGTAGGGTTGGGGCGACTTTGTGACCTCGCTGTTAATCCAGATGAGGTCTTGCAAGGTAAGGTAGCGCCACTCGAAGCTGGGTCCGGGCGCGGGTTGCAGCGTCGCACGCACCGGCTCAGGCAGGTTCTCAAGGCGCACGAGTTGGGTTTCGTTCAGGGCGCGCTCCGTTCTCAGGAACACCGCGCGATAGCGCAGTGCGAGCTCTTCCAGGAGGTCGCTCCATGCGCGTGGGTCGGGAGGCGCAGCGGTTTCGGGCAGTTGGAACGGCGACTGTTGCGCGACGGCTTCCACCAGAGCCTGCGCCTGTGCGTCGCTGAGGTCAAGAGCGGCGCCGTTCGCCCGCAGGAACGCCAGTCCTAACAGCGCGGCGACGCTGGCGTTGTATTCGCGAAATAGCTGGGCTGCATAAACCGTGCGCATCAGGCTCTCCGCACGCATGCGCAGAGAGGCGTCGGGTTCCACCAGCTCCGCGCTCAAGAGAGCCCTCTGCAGACGCGCGGGGTCGGCGTCGGCGGGGGCGTCGGTTAGAATCTCGTAGGCATGGTGAGCGTCGCGCAGGGCAGGATAGCGCCACGGCGGCGCGTGCGCCGCCGCCCATCCCAGCGACTTCTGGAACGCGCTGAGCTCTTCCAGGAGAACCTGCGCAGAGCCTGCGTTCAGGGGCAACGCGCTCTGCAGAGCGAGTTGGAGATGACCGCGTGTCTCCTCGGGCAAGTGCGCCCAGCCGAGACTGGCGTCGCGCAGCACCAGCGCGAGTTCATGCACGGTTTCCATGTCGCCTTCTGGTAATAGCAATCGCTCGCGCACAGCGCGCAGCGCGTCGGCAAGCAGGCTCTCCATAGCGCGGGAATTGTACCTGATGGCGCTTTCAGCCCCGTATCTGTTTCAGCTGCTGCTGCATGCGTTCGGCAAGCTGACGTGCTTGCGCTTCATAGGCAGTTTTGTCCTGCCAAGTGGCGCGTGGGGTGAGTAGGTCATCGGGCACATCGGGCACGGTAACAGGCGTTTCCAAGCCGAAAATCGGATCGGTCTGATACGATGCCTGTTCCAGTGCGCCACTGAGCGCGGCGCGAATCATGGCACGGGTATAGCGAATGGGGATTCGATGCCCAACGCCATAGGCGCCGCCTGTCCAGCCTGTGTTGACGAGCCACGCCTGCGCCTGGTGCTGGCTGAGTTTCGCCGCCAGCATCTCACCGTAGCGTGTCGGGGGCATCGGCAAAAACGGTGCGCCGAAACACGCGCTGAAGGTCGCCTCTGGATCTTTCACGCCGCGCTCGGTGCCCGCCACCTTCGCCGTGTAGCCCAACAGGAACATATCCATCGCCTGCTCCACGCTCAAGCGGCTCATCGGCGGCAGCACACCGAACGCATCGGCGGCGAGGAAAAACAGGTGCTTCGGATGCCCACCGACACTGGGCAGCACAGCGCCGTCGATAAACTCCACAGGATACGCCGCGCGGGTGTTCTCCGTGATGGAAGCGTCGGCGTAGTCGGGTTCGCGCGTGACGGGGTCTATGACCACATTCTCTACCACGCTGCCAAAACGAATCGCGTTCCAGATTTGCGGTTCGTGTTCGCGTGAGAGGTTAATGCACTTTGCGTAGCAACCCCCTTCGAAGTTGAAAACGCCTGTGTCGCTCCAGCCGTGTTCGTCGTCGCCGATGAGAAAGCGTTCTGGGTCGGCGGAGAGCGAGGTTTTCCCAGTGCCGCTCAGCCCGAAAAAGAGCGCGACATCGCCCGCGGCGCCAACATTCGCCGAACAGTGCATCGGAAACACCCCCTGCAGCGGCAGCAGGAAGTTCATCACTGTGAAGATGGACTTTTTAATCTCGCCTGCATAAGCGGTGCCCGCAATCAGCACGACGCGGCGCGTGAAATCCAGCGCAACGACCACCTCGCTGCGTGTGCCATCGACTAAAGGGTCGGTTTTGAAGCCAGGCGCATGCAACACAGTAAAATCCGGCTTGAAGTTTGCCAGCTCCTCCCTGGGGGGACGAATAAAAAGCTGTTTGGCGAACAGGTTATGCCACGCATGCTCGGTAATCACGCGCACAGAAAGACGATAGCGCGGATCAGCGCCTGCGTAGCAGTCCTGCACATACACGGGGCGGTTCGAAAGATATGCCGAGACGCGCAACAGCAGTCGGTCGAACAGTTCAGGAGCCATCGGCTGGTTCACCGTACCCCAGTCGATCAGCGAGTCATACTCGGCGCGACGCACCACGAACTTATCTTTCGGAGAGCGTCCCGTGTACTGCCCTGTACGCGCCACCAGCGCGCCGTTTGAGGCTAATTGCGCTTCGCCCTTAATAACCGCATGCTCTACCAGACTCGCTACGGAAAGATTGTGATATAAGGGGCTTGCTTGACCTAAAAGATTCTCTATCTCTAAATTGTCCGATTCAGTCGTCCAACTGGTGTGTATCGACATCGTTCTGCTCCTCCAGCAAATGGCTCTGCATTGAGCGTCCACGCGACAGCGCGGAGAATACCTTAAGGATACCATACTTCCCGCCGAAAGTGGATAGAGAACCACCAAAAACGGCTTCCTGAGAGGTATAGTACCATGAACATATACGCGTGTGCCGCCGACCTATTCTTCCGACCCGATACCGCAAGAGAGTGCGATCAGATAGAGTAGGTAAGCAAGCGTGCTCACGGTCCCTGCTCTGCACGCGGTGCCCAGTCTCGCGCTACGCTCCGAATGTGAATATCGCGCTGAGGGAACGGTATTTCGATGCCGTGCTGTTGAAACTTTTCGAAAATCGCAAAATTCAGGTCGCTAATCAGTTTGCCGCGCTGGTGTACTAAGGTCGTACTCCACACGCGCAGTTCAAACTCCACAGCGTTATCGCCAAAACGCATCAGGCGTGCCACAGGGGGTGGGGCTTGTAAGACTTCGGGATGCCCCTGAGCCACTTCCAGTAAGAGTTTTTCCACTAAGCGCAAAATGATGACAACCGCGCCCAACAACAGTAAAAAGTAGCGCAGCAGAGAGCCAATCGCCTCGCGTGCGCCGAGATCGAGGTTTGTGCGCGCCAGCAACCGCCGCGCCACCAGCCGCTTGAGCCAGAAGCTGACCGCATAAAGCGCAAGGAAGCTCAGCACGATGATGGCGATGGCTCCGACCGTCAGCGCACTGGTTCCAACACGAATCAGCGGATAGTTCCAAATTTCACGCAACGATTCCATAAGAAACTTAGTCTCGTTTCACAGGGGAGGTGCCCACCTGCGGATTTGGGGCGAGCCGCCACGCGCTGAGACGCAACCATATGAGGTCGCGCACCATCCGCAAGCCATCGCGTAGTAAGCGCACTTTAGAGCCTTCCTGATGCATCCAACGGATGGGCACTTCGGCAATTGGGTAGCCCAGCCGCTGCGCATAGAACAGCGCCTCGAAATCGAAACTGAACCCATTCAGCCGGCATCGCGAGAAGACGGCTTGCGCCGCCTCGCGCGTGAACAGTTTGAACCCGCACTGGGTGTCGTGTATGCCCCGTACCGCCAGCAGCTGCACCACTTTGTTGAATGCACGCCCCGCCATCTCGCGATAGAGCGGCTGGCGTACCACCAGCTGCGACTCGCGAAGCGGACGCGAGCCAATGGCGATGGGGTAGCCCCGATCCAGGTACGGCTCCAGCTTCTCCAGCTCCTCGATCGGCGTGGCAAGGTCGGCGTCGCTGAAGAGGATTCGCTCCCCACGCGCGCGGAGAATCCCATACCGCACCGCATAGCCCTTACCGCGATTCGGCTGATAGGCGACCAGCTTCACCTGGGGGTGGGTCTGCGCAAAGCGGTGAACAATGGCTTCGGTGGCGTCGGTGCTGCCGTCGCTTACTACAAGGATTTCGTAGGGTTCACCCCGCTCATCCAGATACTCCACAACGCGTGTGAGGGTACGCTCGATGCGATCCTGCTCGTTGTACGCAGGGATAACCACCGACAGGCGTGGGGCAATTTCAGCCACCGAACACCTCCTGCAGGGCGCGCTCGAAGGCTTCCGTTGCCTCGCGCCCGAACAAGCAAAAGCGCACCCGTTTGAGATTCGTGCCTGTGTCGATGTGCGCCTTGAGGGTCTCCATCATAATCCGTGCGCCTTCGTGGAGGGGGAACCCTGCGATTCCCATGCCCACCGCAGGCAAGGCGAGGCTTTCTACACCATGCGTTTCGGCAAGTTGGAGGCTATGCGCGACACTGCTGCGAATCGATTCCGCGGTAGCGGCGCCGCCCAGTCGCATACTGGCGGCGTGAATCACATAGCGTGCGGGCAGGTCGCCTGCGCCGGTAATCGCCGCTTCGCCCACTTGAATAGGTCCGTGCTGACGGCACTCCTCTTGGATGCTGGGACCGCCCTTGCGGGCAATCGCCCCCGCCACGCCTCCGCCCAGAATCAAATCGTTGTTCGCGGCGTTCACAATCGCGTCCACCGCTTGCTCGGTAATGTCCGCCTCCAGCACTTCGATAAGAATATCTCGATAGGTTATGGATACCATTGGGCTAATTCTACCCCGCCTCGCCGGTTCCCCGGAAATCGCTTCCCCGCGAAGAGTACCTCCATCGGAGCGAGGGGCGAGCCGTTTTGCACGCTCACCGCGTGGGATTCCCCGATGTGTGCTGAGGCGGGTTGGGCGGATCGAGGCGCGGGAAATAGACCGTGAAGCAGCTCCCTTCGCCCAGAGCGCTTTCAACCTCGATAAAACCGCCTAACTGTTGCACCGCACCCTGCACGGCTGCCAGCCCCATGCCAGTGCCTTGCCCGGCGGGTTTGGTGGAGAAAAAGGGTTCAAAAATGTGGGGCAGCACTTCGGGCGGGATCCCCGAACCGGTATCCGCGACGCTCAGCGCCACATAGCGCCCTGCGGGGACGGCGGGACGCGGTCGACGCACGGTCTTATGCTGGAGAGTGATTCGGATAATGCCCCCATCGGGCATCGCATCGCGTGCATTCACCACCAAGTTCAGCACGATTTGCAGCAATAGATTGGGATCCCCTTGAATCGCGCTGAGTTTGGGTTCCACCTCCGTTTGAAGCGTGATATGCTCGGGCAGGACGCGCTGCAGGATGTCCAGCGTATTTTGGAGCCAGATATCCAGATTCAATGGGCAGAGTTGGACGACTTGTCGTCGTGCATAGGCGAGTAGCTGCCGATTGAGGTTCGCGGCGCGTTCAGCGGCTTGGATGATGCCGTCGATGTAGCGTAGCGTAGTTTCGTCTTGCACGCGCCCCCGCGCCAGATCGGCAAAGCCAATCACGGCGGTCAACACATTGTTGAAATCGTGCGCGATCCCCCCGGCTAACCTGCCGATACTTTCTATGCGATAGGCGCGCTGCAGCTCCTCTTGAGCGCGTAAGCGTTCGGTAATATCAAAAGCAATCACATGCACAATCTGCCTGCCGCGCAGGTTCACCACCACATAGTGCGCTTCGATGTCTCGCACGCCGCTGTCCGTGTGATGACGGCACACACGCACCCCGTAGCGATTCGCGGCAACCATCGACTTCAAATCGCGGCGCCACTGCAAGCCTTCGGCGCACATGCTATCGATATGTCCGCGTTCCAAAACCGTCCCATAGAACTGTCGGGCTGCCGCATTAGCCATCAGAATTGCGCCCGTTTCGAGGTCAAGCAGCAGTTGCGGAATGTTGCTCTCGTGGAACAGCTGTCCCCCCCATTCGTGCACCTCCAGTGCGTGTTCCAGTTCGGCGACACGCCGGCGTAATCGTTCCAGCTCCGCTTGGCTCGGATGCGGCGTTTGGTCGGGCATACGCTCCTCCTAAGCTTTAATTATGGTACTTCCAATGTGCTCTTGCAGATTCTTCTATAGTGTTATCGCAGATATCGTAGCATGCCGCCGCCCATTTTCAGCGGTGAGAAGTGTCGGGTCAGATAGCGCATTTCGGGCAGCAAGCGGCGCAGGGTTTTGCCCCCTAATTTCAGGCTCGGCTCTGCGAGAAACTCCATGAGCCAGTCGGTAATGCGGCGCACGCGCTCGCTGTAGGGGTACCACCACAGTTCGGGCTTTCCGGTATACACTTCGCTGACATATTGGGGCTGCACGAGTTCATACAAGCCGAATTCGCCGTGTGTGCGCCCGACGCCCGAATCTTTGAAGCCCCCCCATACGCCATAGCTATCGCCGTATGCCACGATATGGGAGTTGACGCTGACCGAGCCGCACTCCAGCAGGGGGGCGAGACGTTGCGCTTTGCGTGGGTCGCGCGTCCAGATCGATGCCGTTAGCCCGAAAGCGCTCGCGTTCGCCTTGCGCACCGCCTCCTCGGCGCTGTCAACCGGCTGCACCATCACCAGCGGACCGAAGGTCTCTTCCTGCATGCCGAGCATGTCGTCGTCGGCGTCGGCGATAAGCGTGGGCTCGTGATAGAGTTCGCCCAACTCCTGGCGGATATGTCCGCCAAACAGTATTCGTCCGCCCTTCGCGCAGGCGTCTTCGATGTGCTGCTGGACGCGATCGCGCTGGAACCGCGCGACGACGGGTCCCATATCGGTCTCACGGCTCAGCGGATGCCCCAGGCGGATTTTGGCGAGTTCCTCGCGTAAGGCGTTGAGGAATGGCTCGTACAGGCGTCGCTCCACATAGACGCGCTCGACCGAGGCGCAAGTCTGTCCCGCGTTCACCATGGAGGCCCATGCGATCCCTTGCGCGGTGTGTTTCAGGTCGGCGTCTGCCAACACAATCGCAGGGTCTTTACCGCCGAGTTCGAGGATGACCTTCTTGTTGGTTTTCGCCGCTTGTTCGGCGACGCGCCGTCCGATAGGCACGCTGCCTGTGAAGAGGACGCCGCGCACGAGGGGGCTTGCAAGCATCACTTCGCCTTGCGGCGCTCCTCCCTGAACCACCTGTACCAGCCCTTCGGGGAATCCGGCGCGTTGGAACAGGTCTACAATCTTCGCGCCTGTAATCGGCGTGAGCGGTGAGGGCTTCAGCAGCACCGCGTTGCCCGACAGCGTCAACGCCATCATCTGGGTCATGGGGATGGTGAACGGATAGTTCCACGGGGCAATCACTGCCCACACGCCGTAGGGATGGAAGTAGTAGGTGCTGCGTCGGTCGCTGAAGAAGGGGTTTTTAGAACGCACGCGGCGGGGCTGCAGCAGGCGCACGCCCTCATACATGAGGAACGCGCTCACATCCAGCGGGGGAAACAGCTCCACTATCATCGCCTCGATCCATGGCTTGCCCTGCTCACGCGCCACCAGTTCGGCGATGGCGTGGCGCTCTTGCAGAATCAGCCGCTTCAGGCGGCGCAGCGGCTCCACACGCCGATGGAGAGGCGTTTCACGCCACGCCAAATACGCTTGATGCGCTCGCTCAACCATCGCGCCAATTTGCTCTGGAGGTGTAACCGCAACCTCACCCACGACACACCCATCGGCAGGACTTCGGACGACAATGCGTTCCATATTTTTGCCAATTCAACGAGGGGTTCCGAAATCCTGCTCCTGTTGTGCGCTCAGGTATATTACAAGCATGGAACTCGCCGCACTGATTAGGCGCGTACTGGAAGGAGATGACTTAGACGCTGCTCAGGCAGAGGCACTCATGGACGCGATGATGCAAGGCGCGCTGACGCCCGTGCAGGTTGCAGGCGTACTGATGACGATGCGCACGCGCGGCGAGACGCTACACGAACTCATCGGCTTCGCGCGTGCGATGCGAGCGCATTCCGTGAAAGTACCTCTCGATAATCCCGACCTATTGGATACCTGCGGCACTGGGGGCGATACGCTAAAGACTTGGAACCTCTCCACCGCGACGGCATTTGTGGTCGCTGCGGCAGGCGCGCCGATAGCCAAGCATGGCAATCGAGCGGTGAGCAGTCGCTGTGGTAGCGCGGATGTGCTGGAAGCCTTGGGGGTGAACCTGAACCTGACGCCAGAACAGATTGCGCAGGGCATCGAGCAGGTCGGGGTCGGGTTTATGTTCGCGCCACTGCACCACCCGGCGATGCGTCATGTCGCGCCGGTGCGCCGCGAACTGGGTGTGCGCACGGTGTTCAACTTGTTAGGACCGCTCACCAATCCCGCGGGCGCACGCAAGCAACTCTTGGGCGTGTTCAGCTGGGAGTGGCTCACGCTGATTGCGGAAGCGTTGGCGGAACTGGGCGCTGAACGTGCGCTGATTGTCCATGGCATGGACGGTCTGGATGAGGTTTCGCCGATTGGGGTTACGGTCGCGGCGCACCTCAAACCCGACAAGACAATCGAGACTTTCGAGTTCACCCCCACCGATTTGGGGCTGGAGGCAGTTCCTGCGGCGGCGCTGCTACCGGGCGACACGCCCCAAGAGAACGCGCAAATCCTGCGTTCGGCAATCACGGGCGACGATGAGTTGCGGATGCGGGCGATTCTGCCCAGCGCGGGCGTGGCGCTGTGGGTCGCAGGGCGCGTCGACGACATCCGCGACGGAATCCTGCTGGCGCTGCGTGCAATTGAATCTGGGCGCGCGGAAGAGGTTCTGGAAGACTTTATCGCGTACACCCAGAGCTGCGCTCGCCAGGCGCAATAGGCGTTCGCATCCGCCCCAAAGGACGGATGCAGCCTCATCTATACCTTGCCCATGCGCTTCATCGCCTCGAAGCAGAGGCGAATTGTTTCAAGAGGCGTGTGGGCGTAGGTCTCTTGCTCCACGATGTACCAGCGGGTACCGCCGACGGTTTCGCAGGCGTCGAAAAAGTCCACCCAGTTCACTTCGCCTTCGCCGATGACCGCGCTGTTATTTGTGCTGGAGAACTCCTTGCAGTGTACCGTGATAGCGCGTCCTGGGTATTTGCGTACGAACGGCGCGGCGTGCGCTCCTCCGTGCAGCGCGTTGCCAGTGTCGATCTGCATAATCACATCGGGGCGGGTGTTGCTGAAAAACACATCCCACGGCAGCTCGCCGTTCTCAAAGGGCTGAAATTCAATCCAGTGGTTATGGTAGCCTGTGGCGAAGCCGTGCGGCTTGATGCGTTCTGCAATTTCGTTGAAAATCTGGGCGGTTTCCAGCCACGCATCGCGCGACGCCGTGCGTTCGGCAGGCAAGCCCGGCACGATAAGATAGGGGCACTTCAGGGTGGCGTGGAACTCCAGCGTCTTTTCCAGGGTGTCGCCCAGCAGGGCATCCAAGCCGATATGGGTACCGCAGCATTCCAAGCCGTTATCGTCCAGCATTTTGCGCAGGGTCGCCGCGTCGTACTCATAGTAGCCTGCGAACTCCACGCCCGCATAGCCAATCTTCGCGATTTCCGCCAGCGTGTACGGGAGGTCGCGTCTACAATCCTCACGCACCGAATAGAGTTGTACTCCGACCTTGATTGCCATAGCGGGGGCTTATGTTCACCCGACGCAGGCAATTTCCTGCAAGGTGAGCGCGTTATTCGTACCGCAGCGCCTCAATCGGCTGCAGTTGTGCCGCGCGCCAAGCGGGGTACAGCCCGAAAAAGACCCCAATCAACGCGGCGAAACCGAACGCCATCAGCACGCCCTCTACTGGGATTAGCACTTTCCAGTTCGCTTGTGCGCTGATATAGCCAGCTGCCCAGTAGCCCAACACAATCCCGCTCAAGCCACCCAACACGCTCACCACCACCGACTCGATGAGAAACTGCAAGAGGATGTTGAACTTGGTGGCGCCAATCGCCTTGCGCAAGCCGATTTCGCGCGTGCGCTCGGTCACGGAGACCAGCATAATGTTCATAATGCCGATTCCGCCCACGATGAGTGAGACCAGCGCCACGCCGCCCAGCAGGAAGGTAAATGTTTGCGCGGTGGCTTCAACGGTCTCCACGAAGTCGCCCTGATTGAACACGCGAAAATCGGGGTCGCCTGATGGTGGGATTTTGTGGGCGCGCATGAGCGCCTCTTCGACACAGGTCTGGGTCTCAGCCATCTGGTCGGAGCGGCGTGCTTGAATATTCAGGGCGTCTAAATGGCGTTGCCCCATCAGGCGGCGCATTGCGGTCGGCAGCGGGATATACACGCGATCGTCGAAGCTGCGGAAGCCCGTGTCGCCCTTGTAGGCGAGTCGTCCGATGACCTCGTAGGTTTGACCTCCGATTCGGATGGTTTTCCCGACGCACGCGCCGCCTTGGAACAGCTCTTGCCACACCGTGTGTCCGATGACCGCCACCCGCGCCATCGCCTCCATATCTTGCTCGTTGATGAAGCGTCCCTCTTCCAGCACAAGGTTGCGGATGGGCTGCAGTTCGGGGGTGACTCCCGAGATGCTCGTGCGCATATTGCGATTGAGGTATTTCACCTGCTGGGTTGTCCACACTTCGGGCGAGACGCGGGCGACGAGGTCGCCGCAGTGTTTCACGACGGCGTCGCCGTCTTCGATTTTGAGGCTCTGCACGCTGCCGAATCCCAGGAACGCGCCGCCGCGCCGCGCCTGACCGGGGCGTACGGTCAGCACATTCGCGCCGAGCCGTTGCACCTGTTCCAGGG
>NKPV01000343.1 GCA_002254605.1 Armatimonadetes bacterium JP3_11 | reverse complement strand
TCAACAGCCCACCGACCGATGGAACCTACGCTATCGGGTGGAACCGCCGCGCCGTGATAGCGAAAGGCTCCAAGCTCTACATCTCCGATGCAGGCGCATATCGCTTTACCGACGACTCCGAAGTCCTGGATGTGCAGGATGATGTGATAGCGCTGGCGGTCGTGCGCGGCGTGCTGTACTACGGCACGCCGCAGGGCTGGTACGCCCTCTACGGCTGGGGCGACACGCTCACGACCGCGCAAGTCCACGCCGAG
>NKPV01000342.1 GCA_002254605.1 Armatimonadetes bacterium JP3_11 | reverse complement strand
TCAACAGCCCACCGACCGATGGAACCTACGCTATCGGGTGGAACCGCCGCGCCGTGATAGCGAAAGGCTCCAAGCTCTACATCTCCGATGCAGGCGCATTTCGCTTTACCGACGATTCCGAGGTGGTCGATGTCCAAGACGACATCATTGCGTTAGCGGTCGTGCGCGGCGTGCTGTACTACGGCACGCCGCAGGGCTGGTACGCCCTCTACGGCTGGGGCGACACGCTCACGACCGCGCAAGTCCACGCCGAG
>NKPV01000248.1 GCA_002254605.1 Armatimonadetes bacterium JP3_11 | reverse complement strand
GGGGTGGGTTGCTGCGAAGGCAGGCACCAGAACCAGTAGACAACTAGCGCCAGTGCAAGCGCGAGCGCCAGCACCCGCAACACCTTCGCCCAGATACTTTTCTGGCTGCGCATCGTCTATAATATAGGGGTAGTTCGCGCGGAAGACGGCAGGAGTCGCCGCCTACGCGCCGAACAAGAGTATACCGCATTCAGGAGGCGACGATTACGATGGAGAAAAGTTGGCGTTTTGGCATAGCAGTTGTGGGTGCATCCGCGCTGCTGGTGGGGTTGACGGCGCAGGCGCGCCCAAGCCCCGAAATCGCGCTGCTGGGCGTGCGCGTATTCACCCCCGTGACCCAAGTGGTTCGACAGTTTGGCAATCCGACGATGGTGACCAACACCCAGGTAACCATTACCGAGTTTCAAGGGCAGCAGCAAGGGGGCGCCCCGTCGGGCGGTTTCGGCACCGGCGGTGAACAAGGTGGCTTGGGCGCACCCCCAGGCGCGCCAGGCTTTGGCGGACCCTCAGGCGACCTCGGCGGGGGACAGGGGCAAACGCGAATTGAGAACGAGATCGTCTATGTCTACCGGGGCAAAGGCGGCTCGACTTATGTGTTCCAGTTCAACAAGGACGGGCGCGTGGTGCAAATCAGCGCCTACGGACGCCGTCCCGACCCACGCGTGAAGACTCGCCGCGGCGTCGGGCTGGGCGACCCCTATAGCAAAATCATCACCGCGTACGGGCATCCTGACGAGCACGCCTTCAGTGGCGAGGTATATGCCGTGCGCTACAACAAACTGGGCGTGGCGTTCCAGCTGGAAGCGAAGACGAACCGTGTGACGGGCATCTTTGTGGCAGCCGGCATCCCGACGATGGGTGCAGGCTTCACAGGATTGGGTGCCCAAGGTGGCGGTGGTGGTGGACCACAAGCCCCCGGCATAGGCGGCGGCGCACCTACTGCGCCCGGCGGACCACCAGGACGCGGCGGACGCTGGGGCGGTGGCGGCGGTGGTAGCGCCGCGTCACCCCAAATCTGAGGAGGCGAACTTATTTGCGCGACCTGCGCCAGAAAATACGGGACCAAATCAACCTGGTCGAACTGGTCTCTGAATATGTAAAACTGGAACGGACAGGGAAGAACTACAAGGGGCTCTGTCCGTTCCATACCGAGAAGACGCCCTCTTTTCATGTAAGCCCCACGCTAAACCTATTCCACTGCTTCGGCTGCGGCGCCTCGGGCGACGCCTTCAGCTTCCTGATGCGTATCGAGGGTATCTCCTTTCGTGAAGCGATGCGCCGCCTTGCCAAGCGCGCACACATCGAACTAAGCACCGAAGCGCTGCCCTCAGAAGCCCCCGACGAACTCGAACGCCTACGCAAACTGGTCTCCGCCGCGAACTCTTTCTATCGCCAGTGCCTCAAGGACAATCTCACCGCACAACAGTATCTGTCAGCGCGCGGCTTAACGGCGGAAACCGTAGAAACCTTTGAACTGGGCTACGCGCCTGATGGATGGGATTACCTGCTCCGC
>NKPV01000098.1 GCA_002254605.1 Armatimonadetes bacterium JP3_11 | reverse complement strand
GATGTGGGTGGCGCGGGCGACCAGGGCATGATGTTCGGCTTCGCCTGCAACGAGACGCCCGAGCTGATGCCCTTGCCGATTACCATCGCCCACGCGCTGACCCGCCAACTGAGCGAGGTACGCAAGGCGAACCCCGAGCTGGGATTCCGACCCGATGGCAAGTCGCAGGTCACCGTGTTGTACGAGAACGGCGCGCCGAAAGCCATCGATACGGTCGTAATTTCCGCCCAGCATGACCCTGAGCTGAGCCAGGCGCAGGTGCGTGAGCGCGTGTTAGAGCATGTCGTCCAGCCCGTGCTGCAACGGTTTGCGGAGCGGGTGGATATCAACGCAAAACACTACTATGTGAACCCGACGGGCGTGTTCGTCATTGGCGGACCGCAAGCCGATACGGGGGTCACAGGACGCAAAATAATCGTCGATACCTATGGCGGCTTCTGCCGACACGGCGGCGGCGCCTTCTCGGGCAAAGACCCCACCAAAGTTGACCGCTCCGCCACCTACATGGCGCGCTACCTGGCTAAGAACATCGTCGCGGCGGGATTAGCAGACAAGGTGGAGATTCAAGTGTCCTACGCGATTGGCGTGGCGCAGCCCGTGTCGCTGCTGCTGGAGACCTTCGGCACGCATAAGGTGGACCCCGCAAAAATCGTGAAACGCATTCAGGAGGCGTTCGACCTCAGCCCGCGCGGGATTATCCAGTTCTTGGATTTGCAAAAACCGCAGTACCTCCCGACGGCGAAAAACGGGCACTTCGGGCATCCCAGTTTCCGCTGGGAACAGCGTGATTCCGTACCTGTGTTTGCTGACCTTGCTTGAAACCACTCGTTTTCCACCCCCTCTCGCCGGCGAGAGAGGGACACCCCTCGGCTCGCCTGCGTGGGGAAGGAAGTTGGGCGCACACGACTTTATAGGCTTAACCCCGCTATGTAGTCGCTTAGCTCGCGTTGGGCGCGCGCGCGTTGCTCCTCCAGTCGCTGAATCGCGCGGCGCGCCTCTTCAATCTCGCGCTCCTGCTGCATGAGCTTCTGCACATACTGACGATACAGCTCCGAGTTGCGGTCGAGCTGTTTCATGTTTTCGCGGATACGCGCTTGGTCGTCGCTGATGGCGCGGATTTTCGCCTCTTGCTGGCGAATCTCGGCGTCAAGGTTGCTAATCGCACGGCGACGGTTCAGAATCGTCGCTAACGCCTGGCGCACCGGTTCGCTTAGCCGCTGGTTCTGCACAAAGACCCGCAGCACATCGTCGCTCGCTTGTAGGAGCGCGATGGTCTCCTGCTCGGTGCGTTGCTCGACGACTTTCAGGGTGCGGGTTTGGTTCGGCTCCAGGCGGAGGCGGAATCGGTAGAAGTTCGCGGTGCGCTCGGCGTCGCGTGGCTCGACAAGCTCCCACGCGCCACTGAAGGGCTGCTCGATCAGCAGCGTGCGCGGCTTGCCGTCACGGTTGACGACGAGGTACTCATTCTCGCGGCGGAGTTGGTAGTGTTGCTCTAAGACGCCCCGCGCAATCTTCACAGAGATCTGTTGCGAAGTCTCATTCGTGCGATTGAGAGCGACCTCCATACCCAAATCCAGCGCGAAAGTAAGGACGCGCTCGCCTTTCGGCTCCAGCGTCGTGAGTTGCGCATCGCCCCCATAGGAACCGTTCAGATACACCGTCACAGGACCTTCCATCAGCGTCAGGTCGGTGGTGTTGGTGAGTTTCACTCCGAAGAAGGGATGGCGCGGATGGTTGGCAGGGTTATAGAGCGAGACGGTTTCCGCTTGCACGGTACGGTTGAGAACGGGCAGCATGGCGGATTGCTGACGCAGCACGGTGACGGGCTGGTCGATTCGGTAGTCGAACAGGGCGCCGCGCTCTTGTCCTGTCGCCATTTCGACGATACTTTCGCGCAGGGCGGCGTCGGCATCGGCTAAGGCACGGGGCGTCGGTGCGCCGAAGCCGGGTGCGTCGGGTGCAGCGCGCAGTGTCTCCTGCTTATGCATCGCCGCTTCGGGCACATTGGGCAACAGCGCCTCATCGGTCTGGGTCTGCACACGCGGACGCTGGGGATACACTGGCTCGTATAGGTTCTGGATAAAACTCACGGGGCGTCCCGACACGAGTTCCACGCGCACATTGCGCCAATCCTCGTCGGTGGTGTTTTCCACAATCGCCCAGCCTTGTAGCAGCGGCTCGCCCTCGCCGATGACCAACCGATAGGTCATCTTCCACAGAGGCATCTCGGTGAGGTAGCCGACCAGCACGCGCCGTGTGCCCTGCCCACGAAAATGCAACTCTACGGTTTTGCGCGTGTTGTCCAGTCCTGTTGCCAGCGCGGCGAGCGCGTCTTGCAACTCCTTTTGGAGGCGTTCGTCGCGCACGCGGAAACTCCGCACTGCATTGAGCGCGAGGGAGCGCAAGCCGTCGCGCGTCATCAGGTTCACAAACGACTGGTCTACCACGGTTTCGTCGGCGGGCGTTTTGCGGGTTTCTACGCTCAGTACCGTGCCCTGCACGGTCTCTTTGTCGGTTTGAATCTCCACCGCTGCGCCGCGCAATCGGCTCAGCAGGGTCGCTAAGCTGGGGTTGTCCGCGATGTTGATGGCAAATGCGCTGAGTGTACGGCTTAGGGGGTCGCGGGGGGTGTACTGCACGGGCAAAATCTGACCGCCGTCGAAGTCCACCAGCACCAGCGACTTGAGTAGGTCGTTCATTTGCGTTTCGCGCAGGCTGAGCGTCAGACTCGCCTCGCCCTCGACGCGCCCCAGTCGCTCAATGTAGCCCACGCCGCTCCGAAACAGCACCACGCGCGTAATCGGCAAAGCCTCCTGCGCCAGTGCGCTCCCCATCGTAAGCAGCGCAAACACCGTCCATGTAGTTCGCATCGGTATCATCCTCCGCTATATTATGACGCGCGACATCGTGAGATAGGGTATAATCCCCTTTGCACGGAGGAACCGACTGGGTACGATGCGCACACGACGCAAGAACGGACAGCAGACCGTCGCTTACCACCAGCGACTGGAGAAGAGCGATTTAATCGAGATTTATCGCAGGCTTTGGTTTGCACGCTTGTTTGATGAGATGCTTTATGATGCGAAGAAAAAAGGGCGTCTGCGTCGCGGGAATGTGTACGGTTCGCGCGGGCAGGAAGCGATTATGGTCGGCACGACCTATCCTCTGCGCCCCGATGACTTCGTCTCACCCATCCACCGGGATATGCCCGTTTTTGTGTTTCGCGGGATGACCGTGGAGCAGGTGATGTGCCAAGTGTGGGGTAAGGCGGAAGCCCCCACGCGCGGTAAAGACTCATGGAGCCACATGGGCGATATGAATTTGGGCATCGTCCACTCCACGAGTATGCTGGGTTCCACGATTGCGGTGGCGTGTGGGGTACTGTGGGCGCAGCGGCTGGACGGCAGACGCGACCGCGTGCTGGTGGCTTATACAGGCGAGGGCGCAACGGCTACAGGACCGTTTCATGAAGGGGTCAACTTCGCCGCCATCCACAAACTGCCTCTGATTGTGGTTGTGGAGAACAACCAGTACGCCTACTCCACACCCGTCGAACTGGAAGTACCGACCAAAACCGTCGCCGAACGCGCGAAGGGCTACGGAATCCCCGGCTACAGTATCGATGGGAACGACTTCAATGTGGTGTACGATACGATGTGTGAGGCGCTTGCCCATGCCCGCGCAGGCAACGGTCCCGTGCTAATCGAGTGCGTGACCTATCGCTTACAGGGTCACGCCGACCACGATGAGACCCGCGCCCGTCAATACCGCCCTGTGGAAGAGATCGAGCTCTGGGAGAAGCGCGACCCACTGCCGCGTTATCGGGAATATCTACTTAGCACAGGGCTTTTTGAGGAGTCGGAACTCCCGACGCCGCCGCTGGACATCAAGCAGCAGATTGAGCAAGCCATCGCCTACGCCATTAACAGCCCCGACCCCGAACCCCACACCGCCTTGGAAGACATCTACGACGAAAGCGCGGGGGTGTCGCTATGAGGGAAGTGACTTTTCTGGAGGCGATTCGGCTCGCGCTGTGGGAAGAGATGGAGCGCGACCCGAATGTGTTCCTGATTGGCGAAGACATCGGGCGCATGGGCGGCGCGTTCGGCGTGACGGAAGGGTTCCTCGCGCGGTTCGGTCCCGACCGCGTGGTGGATGCGCCTATCTCCGAGACGGCGATTATCGCGACCTGTGTCGGCGCCGCCGCTGCAGGCAAGCGCGGCGTCGCGGAGATGCAGTTTATCGACTTCATCTCCTACGGCTTCGACCAAGTGGTGAATGTAGCGGGCACCTATCTCTATCGCTCGGGCGGCAAGACGCCGATCCCGATTGTGGTGCGCGGACCTTCAGGCGGCTATGTCGGGGGAAGTCTCTACCACAGCCAGCAGTTCGAGGCGTGGTTCTTCCATACGCCCGGCGTGAAGGTGGTGCAGCCTGCGTTTCCCGATGACGCTTACGGGCTGATGAAAGCCTCCATCCGCGACAACAACCCCGTGGTGTTCTATGAGCATAAGTATCTGTATCGGCGCATCAAGGGTCCCATCCCTGAAGCGCATGAGGACTACATCGTGAAACTGGGCAGCGCGCGTGTCCGACGCTACGGCGAGGACATTACGGTCGTGACCTATGGCGCGATGGTGCATTTCGCCTTAGACGCCGCCCAACGCCTCGAAAAAGAGGGCATCTCGCTGGAGGTCATCGACCTGCGCACGATTAAACCACTGGACATGAAGACGATTCTGGAATCGGTGCGCAAGACCAGCAAGGTATTAATTGTGTACGAAGCGCCGAAGACGGGCGGCGTGGGCGCCGAGATTTCCGCGCGTATCACCGAGCAGGCGTTCGAGTGGCTCGATGCGCCGATTATGCGCGTCGCGGCGAAGGATTCGTTTGTGCCCTTCGCCGAGCCGTTGGAGAAGTATGTGCTGCCCAGTGTGGATGATATTGTGTTCGCCGCGCGCGAGTTAGCGGCATACTGAGGGAGAAACGCTATGGCGGTCGCTGTGATTATGCCCGAACTGGGCGAGAGCATCGTAGAAGGCACGATTGTGCGCTGGCTGAAGCAAGCGGGCGAGTTCGTCAAAGAGGATGAGCCGTTGGTCGAGATTATGACCGACAAAGTCAACACCGAGCTGCCTGCGCCCGCGTCGGGTGTGTTGAAGCAGATTCTGGCAGGTGAAGGCGCCACCGTGCAGGTGGGTCAAGAGCTTGCGCTGATTGAGGCGGAAGGTGAGAGCGCCGCCAGCAACGCGCCTGTGCAAAGCGTGGCTGACCAAGCGCCCGCGCCCGTCTCGTCGCCCCCGCCCGTCGCTTCGGTCGGTTTCTACGGCGGCGGTGAAGAGCCTGTGACGGTCGCTTCACCTGTAGAGACCACACCTGCGCCTGCCCCGCGCCGCGATGGGCAACCGCGCACGGCAAGCGGGCGCCCCTTCATCTCGCCCGTGGTGAGTAAAATCGCACAGGAACACGGCATCAGCATCGAAGAGCTGCAGACGATTCCCGGCACAGGCACTGGCGGACGCATCACTCGCAGGGATGTGGAGGCGTATCTTCAGCGACGCGCTGCTGCCCCCACACCACAGCTCCCTCCCGCACCGAAGCCTGTTGCTGCACCGGCACCCCAGCCCGTCGCAGCACCTGCGCCGCAGCCTGCTCCACCACGCGAAGGGGAAGAGATTATCCCCCTCGTCGGCATGCGCAAGGTCATCGCCGAACACCTCACTAAAAGCTACCAGACCGCAGTGCATGTCACCACCGTCATTCAGGTGGATGTGTCGCGCTTGGTGGAGTTCCGCGAGCGAAATAAAGAGTCGTTCCAGCAGCAGCATGGCGTGCGCCTGACCTACACCCCGTTTTTTGTGAAGGCGTGTACCGACGCCCTGCTGGAGTTCCCGATGATGAACGCCACCTTGCAAGACGACCAAATCATCGTGCGTCACTATGTTCACATGGGGGTGGCGGTCGCGCTCGGCGCGAAGGGCGAGGAGGGCTTAATCGTGCCTGTGATACGCGATGCACACAAAAAATCGCTTATCGAAATCGCCCGCGAATTAGAGGATATCGCCGCGCGTGCTCGCAACAAGACCATCGGCGTCGCCGATGTGCAAGGCGCGACCTTTACGCTGACCAATCCTGGCAGCTACGGCGCGCTCATCGGCACCCCCATCATCAACCATCCCCAGACGGCGATACTGGGAACCTATGCCATCGTCAAACAGCCTATAGTGATTAACGATATGATTGCCATCCGCCCGATGATGAATCTCTGTCTGAGCTACGACCATCGACTCATCGATGGGATGTACGCGGGTCGCTTCTTGCAGCGCATCAAGCACGCGATTGAGGAGTTCGAATTCTTCCGTTAGCCTTCCATCCGACCCGTCCCCCGAAGAAACCGCCCCGTTTGTCCCCCACGGGGCGGTTTCGTTCAAAAGTTCATGGTCGTCAGGTTCACCCCAATCAAGACGGCGCTTGGCGTGCGTCGCCAAAACAGATACGGCTCCAGGCAGCGGTCGCGCCACCCCAAGAGAAGCTGCACATCGTACAGGTCGCGGCTCTCTCCATCGTATTTGAGCAGTGCGCCCAGTCGCAGGTTGCCCTGGCGGTACTCTGTGCGCAGGCTGAGCTCGCGTCGGGCGCCGAGTTGTTCCGTGAGGAAGGGGCTTGCGCCGCGCGTGGACGCACGTGCGTAGCCCGCCATCACCAAGAGCGTCTCGTGCGGCTGCCAGAGAATCTCTATTTGGGGGCGTAGCCACTGATAATCGCTTATGCCCGCATAGCGTGTGTAGCTCGCCCAAAGATGCATGCGTAGACTGAGGTCGTCTGTGCGCCAGAGCGGTTGCATCCAGTCGCCCTCGATTGTGAAGCGCGTGCGTGTGGGCGTTCGGAGCGTGCCGATGCGCTCGCTTACCGTACCGTAGCGAAGGCTTACCTCGCCAAAACCGCCGCGATAGGCGACAGGCGCGATAACCCCCAACTCTTGGCGTGAGAGGCGCAGGTGTTCGCGTGGTGCAAATAGTGGACGAACGTTCGTCGCGTACTCCCCACGCAGCGTTAACCCACGCAGTGGGGGTGTGCGTTCGGGGGAGACCCTTAGGTTATACAACGCCGACTGCTCAAACCGCAGGCGCAACTCGGGCTCTCCTAGGGTCGGCTCTCCTTCCGTCAGCGCGACGCCCGCCGCCACGCGCGTTTCTGGGATCGCGCGCAGATAACCGATCGCGGACGCCTGCACCGCTGCTTGGTTGCCCACGGGAAGCTCCAGCCGAATCCGTGCGCCCCAGCCCGTTTCTGCGCTGTACACAGGCGACGGCAGGCTCACAATCTCCGCCATCTCGCGTACACGCACGCTCAATTGGGGCAGAACGAAGAGGGGCTGCCCATAGAGAAATAGTTGTGCGTTGCGTAGTGTCAGCTGCGCTCCTTGACGCAAGCGTACACTGCTGGCACGGATTCGAATCGGCGGACGTAGTGGGTCGCAGGTGGATACCGTCACCGATTGCGCCGTGAAATTGTTCAAGTCGCCCTCCAGCGACGCTGCGTCCAAATAGACGCCCAGCAGGTTCGCCTGAACGCCCTCGAACCGCCCACGCCCCTGCTCGTAGAAGTAGTACATCCACTGTCCGTTCAATGCGCCCTCGTCGGTAATCAGACTGAACGGCGCATCGCTGCGCACCTGTGCGTTCTCTGTGTCCAACAGGAACCGCTCGCCCAACAGCCTACGCCCTTGATACTCGATAGAGACCTTACCAATCAATTCCAAGAGCCATTCACCTTCAGGCGTGCGCTGGAGCCTGTAGTGGAGCGCGCGAATCTGGAGCGCATCGGCGGGCTGAGCGCAGACGCCAGCAAGCAGCAACGCACAGCCCACGACGACGAAGAGTCTCATCAGTCGGCTCCTGTTCGACGGGATGGGGTACAATCCTGCGCCGTGAAATATCGGGTTGCCATCGTGGGTGCAACGGGCGCAGTGGGACTGGAACTGCTGCGCGTGCTGGAGGAGCGCCGATTCCCAGTTCGTGCGCTTCGGTTGCTGGCGTCGGAGCGATCGGCGGGCAAGTGCCTTGAGTTTTGCGGCGAGGCGATTCCAGTGGAACCGCTGCGCGCCGACTCGTTCGAGGGCATCGATATCGCCTTCTTTTCGGCGGGTGGAGCGCGCAGTAAGGAGTTCGCGCCCCGCGCGGTTCAGGCAGGCGCCGTCGT
>NKPV01000323.1 GCA_002254605.1 Armatimonadetes bacterium JP3_11 | reverse complement strand
GGCGAGTGTCCGTCCGATACTTTCGCGTTCTGCGAGCGAGAGCCGTGCGCGTGCTAAGTTGAGTTGTTCGGTTGCGATTGCCAACCGACGGCGTTCCATTTCCAATTGTTGCTCACGGATTTTCATGCGCTGCTCGATTTCTTTCATCCGCAGCGCCTGCTCTTCCAGTTCCCGTTCTGCCAACAACTGACGCGGTGAGGGTTGTATACCAAGATTCTTCCGCGCCTCTGTGGCGTTGACACCGAGTCTCTCTGCGCGTTCATCGGCGATTCGGAGCAGCGTTTCGCGTGTTGCCATATCCACTGCGGGGTCGCCCGCCAACCGATAAGCGTCCAGCATGGACTGTACCGTTTCGCGTCCG
>NKPV01000060.1 GCA_002254605.1 Armatimonadetes bacterium JP3_11 | reverse complement strand
CGCATGCACAAACAGGCTCGTCAGGGCGCCCCACAACGATGGCTGCGCGGGGACAAAGCCCAGCGATTCCACCGAATCCACACGCGGATTAATCCACAACAGGACAGCCGTATTGACCCCCAACATCAACAGGGTCGCAACGGGCAGCGCAGCACGCATCCAAGCCTCAACCTGCCTCACGAGATAGTGGCGAAAGCCTCGTCGGGGATATCGAAATTGGCGTATGTGTGCTGCACATCATCGTGGTCTTCGAGGGCTTCCAGGAGGCGCATCAGTTTCTGTGCGGTCTCGCCCTCCACGCGCACGGTGGTTGTGGGGGTCAGCTCCAGTTGCGCCTCTGCGATGGGAATCCCGCGCCCCTGAAGCGCATCGCGCACGCGATGGAAGTCTTCCACCGTGGTGATCACTCGGAAAAACTCCTCTTCCTGCATCACATCTTCCGCGCCTGCCTCCAGCGCGATTTCGAGCAAGGACTCCTCGCTCATGGACTCCGCAGGGATGGTAATTACGCCCTGTCGCTTGAACTGCCACGCCACGCTGCCCGTCTCGCCCAAGCTGCCCCCGTGCTTGGAAAACAAGTGGCGCAGCTCGGCGACGGTACGGTTGCGGTTATCGGTCATGCACTCCACCATAATCGCCACGCCCCCGGGACCGTAGCCTTCGTAAGTGATCTCTTCGTAGTTGGCGCCTTCCAACTCACCTGTGCCTTTCTGGATAGCGCGTTTGATGTTGTCGGCGGGCATGTGATGCTCGCGGGCTTTCTCGATGGCGAGGCGCAAGCGCGGATTCGCGTCGGGGTTGCCGCCACCCAGCTTCGCCGCGACCGTAATCTCGCGCGCTAACTTGGTAAATAGTTTGCTGCGGAGCGCATCTTGCTTGCCCTTGCGAATACGGATGTTATGCCATTTGGAATGTCCAGCCATCGACGATACCTCCAAATTAAAGATACCTGACACAGCAGGAGATCTGTAGACTGGCTCGAACTAAGACCCTTGTGAACCCGAGGCAGAGCCTGCAAGAGATGTACGCGCCGAAGAGCATCTGCTACGGCTGTGGTCCGGCGAACCCGCAAGGGCTGCATATCCGCAGCGTCGTGGGCGAGGACGGGGAGCTGGTTGCCGAATGGCAACCGCAGCCACACCATCAGGCGTTTCCAGGCGCGCTGAATGGCGGGGTTATCGGAACCCTGCTCGACTGCCATTGCAACTGGGCAGCCGCCTATCACCTGATGACCACGCGGGGGTTAGACCACCCCCCCGCTACCGTCACAGCCGAATACACCATTAAAATGCTCCGTCCGACACCGGTGGATACCCCCTTGCTCCTGCGTGCCCGCCCTGTGGAAGCGCAGGGCAGTAAGGTGATTGTTGAGGGCGAGCTCATCGCCCACGGCGAGATCTGCGCAACCTGCCGCGGCGTGTTCGTCGCGGTCAAACCCGGACATCCAGCCTACCATCGATGGGAATAATCCTAAAGCAAGAAGAGTTATGGAACACAAACCCTTACCAGAGGATAGGCTTACAGATGCGGCGCAGCAGTTAATCGAACAGGCGGTGATTCTGGCAGGCAATCGTCCGCCCGACGCACGCCATCTGCTGCTGGCACTGATACGCTTTGCTGAGCCTCTTGTCCGCTCTGCGTTCCCGAACCAGAATATCAAGGCGCTCGAAGAGGCGATTGCCGCGGAACTGGATAGTCCCGACTCTCAGCTTGCTATCTCCTACGAGAGCGTTATCGAATTGGCGATGCGTATCGCCAAGCGTGAGCAGCATCCGCAAACGGATGTGGTGCACATTCTGAAAGCCATCGCCGTTCTCGCGGGGTGGATTTCCCGTGAAGAGATCTTCCCGGAATCGCTCCTGATGTATAAGATTGGCTCGAATGTGACGGAGCAAGCGCGTCAGGGGATGATTCCGAAAGTGGTGGGGCGCGATCGGGAAATTGAGCTGCTGATGGAGGTCTTGTGTCGCCCGATTAATCCGTATGCGGTGCTGGTGGGGATGGAGGGCGTCGGGCGTCGGGCGGTAGTGCAAGGAGTTGCCCAGCGTATCGCTGACGGCAGCGCGCCCCAACCCCTACGCAATCGCCCGCTGGTGATGCTCCCGCAACTATTCGATCACCCCGAGCTCATGGGGAAACTCATCGAGGAAGCGGCAAGACAGAATGCAATCCTCTATCTGGAGCCGTTTGAAACATTCCTGAGTGCGCCCGCACCCCAGATCGAAACGCTACGCATGGAGTTCCTGTCGGCGCTGATTGCGCGGCGCGTGCCGATTATCGGCGCTGTGAGCACTCTCCAGGGCTTGCGGCGCCATATCAACCGCGCCCCAGACCTGCTCAAACGCTTCCAACCGATCGAAGTCTGCCCGCTGCGTGCCAACGAGACGCTTGTGGTACTTCAACAGCTGGCGACACTCTTCAACGAACAGCACCAGCTGGAATTCCCCGACGAGACGCTGCGCAAGATTGTGGAAGTGGCAGACGAACATATCCAGCATCGCCCTTTCCCAGATAAAGCCATTTTGCTGATGGATCACATTGCGGGTAGGGCGCGGGCAAACGGCGTGCACAAGGTCGAACCGCCCATGGTGTGGGAGACAGCAGGCATTGTGACGGGACTGCCTATTGGCGCAGGCGAGGCTTCGATGCTGGAATCTCTGCGCAACCTGGAGTCGTTCCTTAAGACGCGGGTAATGGGACAAGATGAGGCGATTGAAACGCTGGTGCGTGTGTTCAGCCTCAAAATCCGACGGCTCGATCTTCGCCCCGAACGCCCCAATGGAGTGTTTCTGTTCGTGGGACCGACCGGCGTCGGCAAAACCGAAACCGCGCGCGCCTTAGCGGAGTTCTTTTTCGGCTCACGCGATAAGATGCTGCGCCTCGATATGAACCAGTTCTACGAGGCGCATACGGTGGCGCGACTCCTCGGCGCCGAGTTCGGCTATGTCGGCTTCGAACAAGGAGCGCCCCTGCTCGATTTCGTCGCCGAAAACCCGTTCTGCGTGGTGCTGCTCGACGAAATGGAAAAAGCACACGCCGAGGTGCATAAAGTCTTCCTCCAGATTTTCGATGACGGCTACATTATCGACGCGCAGGGGCGGCGTGTGTCGTTCGCCGACAGCGTGATCATCATGACTTCGAATCTGCGCCCTGAAAAGGCGATGGGGTTCCTGCGTAATCAACTGACCCTTGAGGACTGGCGCAGCGCATTTGCCGAGTTCTTCGCGCCGGAGTTCGTTAATCGTGTGGACGCTATCTGCATCTTCCAGCCACTCTCGCGCGAAACGGTACGCCACATCGTGCGCGAACGGTTCCTCAACCAGATTCTGGAAGTCTATCGCAAACGCGGTATCGAACTAAGCGTGAGCGAGGAAGCGATTGAATGGCTGGTGGAGCGCGGCTTCAACGAACATTACGGCGCACGCGAGCTGGAGCGCGTCGTGGAGCGGAACCTGCTGTTGCTCTTGGCGCCCCATGTGCCCACGATGGTCGAGGCGGTCAGCGGCGCCCCCCAACGGTTCACCGTCGTGGTAGAGCAGAACCAACTCGCGCTGCACCGAGAGACGCGCCTTCCTACATAATCCCATGCAGTAGCTCGTGGAGTTGCGTGCGCAGTTTCACCGGGTCTAAGGCAGTGAACTGCCCATCCCGATACAGAACGCGCCCCTCGCACATCGTGAAGGCGATATCCTCGCTGCGAGCCACAAGCGCCAACGCAGCGTAGGGGTCGGGCATCCCACTGAACGCCAGCCGCGTGGTGCGCACCGCAATCACATCGGCGCGTTTGCCCGCCTCCAGCGAGCCAATCTGCGAGTCGACGCCGAACGCCTTTGCCCCCTCCATGGTGAGCATACCGATCCAGTCGCGCCAAGTGGGGTGCGCGGCGTAGCTGACAGCGCGCTGCGCAAGGGCAGCAAAGCGCAACTCGTCCCAAATGTCCAAGCTGCCTGCGCTGACTGCGCTATCGGTGCCCAACACAACGGGGATCCCGAGCCGTCGCATCGCGTACACGGGCGCAACGCCAGTCAGCAGGCGTGCGTTGGAGCGCGGACAGTGCGCCACACTCACGCCCGAACGCGCCATCATCTCCTGCTCGCGCGGCTCGGCGCGGGTCGCATGCACCAGCTGCACATCAGGCGCGAGGATCCCCGCGTTGTGGAGATACTCAATCGGCGGAACGCGCGGAGGGAGGTAGTTAATCTTGCGCTCTGCAAACATCTCCGCGAACGAGCCAGAGCC
Organism: Armatimonadetes bacterium JP3_11; assembly: GCA_002254605.1. Classification (GTDB taxonomy): domain Bacteria; phylum Armatimonadota; class Fimbriimonadia; order Fimbriimonadales; family GBS-DC; genus GBS-DC. The sequence goes on along the minus strand of NKPV01000060.1, from coordinate 10,561 downwards.
AGAGCGGGCGAGCGCGACCTCTTCGGACGACTCGGCGGCGTGGATACTCAGGGGTAGCCCCTGCTCGCGAGCGTACTGGCGCACGGCACGCATCAGGCTGTCGCGCACGGTGTAAATCGCGTGGGGCGCGATTCCCAGCGAAATATGTTCCGTCGCCTCGTAGCGTTGCAAGGTCGTGCGCAGGGCGTCCAACTTCGCACCCAATGTGCGTAAAATCGCAGCGTCGTCTGGCTCGGGCTCCACGCCGAACACCTCTTGATACACACGCCCACGCAGACCTGCCCGCGCCAGAGCCTCCGCGCTTGCGCCCGAATCGGTGTTGTCGGACACGAAGGTCACGCCGCTCGCGATGAGTTCCGCCGCGCCCAGCAGCGCCGAGGGCAGCCAAATTTCAGGCGGGCACTTCGCCTTCAACGCGACCAACGCACGAATCCACTCAAAAAATGGCGTGTGATCGTCCCGCCCGCGCAACGCCGTATATTCCAGATGGCAATGCCCGTTGATAAGCCCAGGCATCAAAATCGCGTCGCCAAACTCAATCACTTCCGCGCCAGAGAGGTCGCTGCGCGGACGCACCGCCACAATCTGACCGTTTTCAACCACCACCTCGCCATCAGGCAAGGGGTCGTGACTCATCGGCAAAACCCAGTTCGCGCGTAAAATCAGAGTTCCGTGTTCCATGCTTGCCACATCTGGTCTAAGGTGATGTTTTTAACATGTAAGTCGGCGAAGAGGCAGTTGTAGCGGTAGTTCGGGTCGGGCGGATAGTCCTCGCGGAACAGCCCTTTACTGCCGTGCCATTTGCCTGTGCCGTCAAAAAGGAAGTTCGTCTGGGCAGGGTACTGCATGCCGCCGACGCGAACGAATCGGAAAATAATCTCCGTGCGCATCAGGTAGCTACTGCCGTAGCGTTCATAGAGCGAGGGGCGCGCAGGAAAGGGCATCCCTGTGAAATCTTGCACCTCCATCCCCGTGTCGGAGGGGCACTTCCAGATTTCGCGGCTCTTTTGGTAAGGCTGCAGCACTTCGTGCAGCAACGGCATGTAAGGTATCCACGCCTGCCACTGGGGATACTCCCACCAAATCTCGGGAGTGTACTTATCTGTGGGATCCACCGCAAAAGGGTACAGGTCGCTATAGTCCATCGCGTACATCTCGATAGACATTCCGATCTGCCGAAGGTTAGAGATACAGGTATTTTGTCGCGCTTTGGCGCGGGCTTGGGCGAAGACTGGGAAAATCAGCGCCGCCAGCACGGCAATAATCGCAATCACAACGAGCAGTTCAACCAGCGTGAAACCAGACCGTTTCATCATAGAACCCCGTCTATAAATATACCCGTTCGCGCAGGGCAATCGGGCAGGCGGGGTTTTCAAAAGATAGGGCAGGGTAAACTCTTCGCGTGAGTCGCCCATGCTCGGATGTTTCTGAGATTCGCCAGGGGCGGACAAGCGCGGACGCCCCAACAGACGCTTCGACGCAAGGGTGTCGAAGCGAGGGCGACCGCAAGCCAGCCCAGTGGATCGATCTGGGCGTTATCCGCTACGAACCCGCTTTACAGATTCAGCGCAAACTCCACGCGCAGCGCGTCGCAGGCGAAATTCCCGATACACTGCTCCTGTTAGAACATCCTTCGGTGATTACTCTGGGGAAAGCGTTTCATCCGGAACACCTTCTCTACGCGCAGGAGTTTTATGCGCAGCAAGGCATCGAACTGTACCCCACCGACCGCGGTGGCGATGTGACCTGCCATAACCCGGGTCAACTCGTCGGCTACCCGATTTTCGATGTGTCGCAGCACGGACGCGACCTGCACAAGTTTTTACGCGATTTGGAAGAGACGCTGATACGCACCCTTGCCACATTCGGAATCGAGGCGCATCGCGAGGCAGGCTACACCGGTGCATGGGTCGGCAACGCGAAAATCGCCGCGATAGGCGTCAAGGTTACCAAGTGGGTTAGTATGCACGGCTTCGCGCTGAATGTGAACAACGACCTGCGCCTGTTTCAGACCATCGTACCATGCGGTATCGCTGACCGCCCCGTCACCTCCATCCAGCAGATACTGGGACACACCGTGCCGATAGAGATTGTCAAGCAGAGCATCGTCCAAGCGTTTGAGGAAGTTTTTGCACTGCGTTTCACGATAGGGTATACTGCCGTCGGACATGGAGGTTAAACCTATGAGAACCTATCTAATTCTTGGAACGCTGTTGACCACTGTTGTATTTTCAGCGGCGCAGGTGGAGCCGCGCGGAGAGAACCCCGCTATCCGAGTAAACACCCTGTTTGGCGCCACAGGGCTCATCACGGTCCCTACTTCCACGACAACCCGGTTCGACCGCTTCCAACTGGGCACGGCGCTGGGACAGAATATCCGCACGGTGTCGCTGAACTGGGGCATCTTTGATAGCATTGAGGTGGGCGCGGTGGTGGTGGATCGCAACAATCAGAACAACAAGGTAATTGCCACCGGCAAAGTGACCATCATTCCGCAGAACTTCGACTGGCTGGAGCTGGGCTTCGGAACGATTGACCCCTTTGACGCGATTAACAAAACCTTCTACGGGATGGCGAGCGTGAATGTGCGTGTGCCTTCGCAAGCGCCAGAGCAGGTCGTTGGCTTGCGCTTGCATCTGGGCTACGGTACAGGCATCTATCGCGATAAAGTCATCGGGGGAGGCGAGGTGTTCTTGAACAACCAGTTCTCGGTCGTGGGCGAATACAACGGCGTCGACTCGAATTTCGCCTTGCGCTATGTCTATGACAACAACCTGCGCCTTCAGCTGGGTACCCAGGCAAAGGTCATCTACTTCAGCACCACCTACGGACTGAGCTTCTAATAACCTGCGGTATTCGCCCTTCGGGGCAGGCGAATTGAGACAAACAACAGCGCAGGATTATCGAACGCCGAGTCGAAAAACCTCCTTGTGCGAAGTCGCATATGCACAAGGAGGTTTTTATGACGATACGGACAGGACTGGCGTTGTTATTAGGCGCAGGCGTGGTCTATGCGAGTGGGACGCAGCCGCCTCCTGTTGAACTGAGATTGCGCAACGATACGGTGCGCATCACGCGCGACCGCTACGGTGTGCCCACCGTGCAGGCAAGCACCCAATACGGATTGATGTACGGCAACGGCTACGCGATTGCGCAAGACCGTCTCTGGCAGATGGAGCTGTACCGTCGTCAGGCGCGGGGCGAGATGGCGGAGGTGATGGGCAGCCGCGCCCTGGAGCAAGATCGTGCAGCGCGAATAGAAGGCTACACCGAAGCCGAACTGCAGGCGCAGATTGATCGCCTGCCAACCGAGCTCAAATGGGCATTAGACGCTTTCACAGCGGGCGTCAATGCATGGATGCAAGAGGCGCAGCATATCGGCGAATTGCCCAAACAGTACGCCGAGAACGGAATAGAACCGCGCCCCTGGCGACCGACGGATACCGTCGCGATTGCCGTGATGATGCTGCGACGGTTCGGCGGCGTGATGTCCGCAGGCGATCTGCGCAACTACGCTTTCTACCAACTGCTCAAAGCCCGCAACAAAGACCTCGCCGCGACCTGGGCGAACGACCTGCTCTGGATTCAAGACCCGACTTCGCCCACGACCGTCCCCCCCGAAGACGATAAACGCAAGGCGCATCGCCGCGACCCGCGCCAGACCTTGGAACAGATGCGCAAGCATCTTGCACTGCTACCCGATATCCAGTTGAGTGTGTTGCTGCCTGCGCTGCGCATTGCGACAGGTGAGGCGCAAATCGAGTTCGCACGCGCGCATGGGCTATACACCCAATTCGGCAGCTATGCGATTCTAATTAGTCCCCAAAAATCGGCGACGGGCGTGCCGATGCTGGTGGGCGCGCCCCAGATGGGCTTTAGCCTGCCCCACATCGCCGCCGAAATCCACCTCAACGGCGCAGGGATCAACGCCCGCGGCATGACCTTCCCCGGCACCCCAGGCGTACTAATCGGAACCAACGAGCATCTGGCATGGACTTTCACCTCAGGCGTCGCGGACTTTGTGGACGCCTTTATTCTGAAACTCGATCCGCAAAATCCAGAACGCTACTGGTACAAGGGCACATGGCGCAATTTAGAAAAGCGCACCGAGACGATTCGCGTCAAGGGCGGCGACCCTGTGGAGCTGACGGTTTACCGCAGCGTGTACGGACCCGTGGTCGCGATAGACCCGCGCAACGCCGTCGCGGTGTCCATCAAACTCAGCTACTGGGACAACGAGCTAGAGGCGTTCCAAGCCTACTACGGTTTCCTGACGGCACGCTCAGTGGAGGACTTCGAGCGGGCGGCGGCGCATATTCCTGCCTCGTTCAATGCGTTCTGCGCCACGCGCACGGGCGATATCGCCTACTTCTACTGCGGACGCCCGCCCATCCGCGCCGACGGCGTCGACCCGCGCCTGCCCGTGCTCGGCACCGGCGAGTACGACTGGAAGGGCATTATGCCCTTTTCCGAGATGCCGCGTGTGGTGAACCCCAAGCAGGGCTATATTGTCAACTGGAACAACAAACCCGCGGTGTGGTGGGAGAACGCGGATACCCCCGTGTGGGGCATGATTTTCCGCGTCTATCGGCTGAATGAGCTCATCCGCAGCAAGCCCCGCCTCACTGTGGACGACCTGAAAGCCTACATCCGCGATATTGCCGAGTACGATGAGGATGCAGGACGGCTGCTGCCGATTATGTTGCGTGTCGTGAAGCGCAACGAGAAGGCGTTCACCGACGAGATGCGTGCCGCCGTGCGGCTTTTGGAGGCGTGGGACTGCCACGAGCGCGAAGGCAGTGCAGCGAAAGCGCTCTGGGATGCATGGCTGGACGCAGTGCGCAACCGCGTGTTCGCGGATGACCTCGGCAACTTTTTCCAGCCGAGCCTGTTCCGCCTCGCGATTCAGCCCAGCTACATCGCCTACGCGCTCTTAGGGAAACAAGCCGCCGTACCACGGCTGTATGACTACTTCAACGGCAAAAAGCCCGAAGAGGTGTTGACCATTGCGCTGGCGGACGCGCTCACGCAACTCAAGCGGCAGTACGGCGGCATGAACCTCTGGCGCTACAGCGCGCCGCGCATGGGCTGGGGTGACGCACTCCCTGGTGTGCCCTACACCGATCGCGGTTCGTACATTCAAATCATCCAGTTCGGCGAGCAGTTCTTCGGTGAGACCGTGCTGCCGCCCGGACAGAGCGAAGACCCCAACTCGCCCCACTATGCCGACCAACGCGACTTGGCGAGCTGGTGGTTCTTCAAGCCGATGCAGTTGCGCGAGTAGGCAGTTCCAGAGGGTAGGTGAGCAAGGTACACGCTTCCGCAGAAGCGTATGTGCTGCTCTCCTCCCTCGCCCCCCCTGACGCGCCGCCGCGTCAGGTACAATCCCTGTGTATGTGGACACGCTCGCATTCAGGCAAGGTACATTGGGTCTTTGTCTTGTTCATTGCGCTGGTCGCGGTGTTTTTGGTCATGGCGCTGGCGCCTGTCGTGGGCAATCTGCGCCAGCCGCCCTATGTGGTCAAGGCGATGCAGTTTATGGAGCATATCCGCCTCAACCAGTTCGAGGAAGCCAAAAAACTCCTTGATAGTGAGTCTGTCCCCAAGGAAAAACGCGATCCAAAGCAGGTGCTGGAGCAGCGCATGCCTATCTTGGGACCGATTGAGAAAGTTAGCCTTGTGGAGGTGGTTGAAAACCCCAGCGACTTGAAGCACCCCAAAGCCAGCGAAGGCGTGCGCGTAGACCTTCACATGCAGTGCTATCTGTCGCAGGGCAGTGCATTTGTCTATCTCGTCCCGAAAGATGGCGATTGGGTCATCGTGGATTACACGATTCAGTGAGGTCGGTTCCTTAATTAGGGGAATTTGGGGGTTAATTTCCCCCAAATTCCCAGAAATTCTTGCAGGATTCGCAGAATGTGGAGAGTATAATAGAGCAACCTCCTGTTGGCATGGCTCGCGAGGGTGAGCAAGAACAATAATGTAGAAGCGAAGGAGGCGGAGTCATGCCAGAACGACGGCACAGCACGACTCAGATTGAGAGTGTGTTAAGGGAGTTGCGCGGCGTTTGCGGCGCACGGGTCGTTGCGGATGAAAGCGGTCTCATTCAGGAGATTCACCTTTTGGTGGAAGCCGATCGCAATCCCAAGCAAGCCGTACGCGATGTCGAGTCGGCGCTTTTGGCGCACTTTGGAATCCACATCGACCACCGCAAAGTGAGTGTGGCTCAAAAAGGGAATAGTTCAAGGCTCCACGACCCTCTACGCCTGCGCTGGCAGGATGTGCAGATTACCCATGAAGGAACGCGCGCGGTGGCGACGGTACTGTTGGAGCGTGGGGGCGCGGTGTATCGCGGTGTGGCGTCGGGCGTGCGCTCCAGCACGCAAATCCCGCGTTTAGTGGCGTCGGCGACGCTACGGGCGGTTGAAGCGGCACACGGGCTGCGTGAGCGGTTCGGACTGGAAGATGTCGCGACCTCGACCGTCGTGGGAGGCTATCCCGTGGCGATAGTGTTGGTAAGTGCGGTGCGCGATCAGGGGGAGGACCTGTTGGTCGGCAGTGCGCTGATACGCCAAGATACCCTGCGCGCAGTGGGCGTGGCGACGCTGGACGCCGTTAATCGGCGCGTGTCCGCCTTCCCATGCGACACAGAAACCCATACGGAAGCAGTTGCGTCGTTGCCAATCAGCGACGCGACATCGACCAGTTCAAACTAAAGCGATTTGGAGCGCATCGGCGATGCGCTCCAGCGGGCAAGGCAAGCCGGAGCGGAGCGACCCGTGAGGAGCGGCTGACCATTCCAAAGAACAGGAGGGACAGTCGATGAAACGGTGGCTCATTCTCATGGCGATGGTAGTTGCAATGATGTCGGTCGCCAGCGCGAAGCGGGTGTACTATCCGAATCGATGGGATGATCCCCTCGAGCGCCCGCACCAAACGGTTCAGGTTCCGTAATCGGCGCCTGATTTGCGACTAAGGGTAGGTTGGCTTGCCTTGCCGCCTCCCCGCGGATTATCGATGACCAAGCGGAAGCGGTTCTGGGTCTGGTTTTGCTGTCTCACAGGCGTGTCGACGATACTGCTCTTCTGGGCAGGGGTTCCTCTGCTGCAGCAGCATTTGTGGAGTGTCTTTGGTGGCGTCGTCGCGCTGGCGCTTCTTGCTGAACTGCTCTTGATTCGTTCCCCCCTGCGCCCAGAGTATACGGATCGGGGGCTTTGGTTCAGCGTCAGTACACCGATTGTTGTTGCTACGATTCTCACCTATGGCTGGCAGTTTGGGGTCTGGTTGGATGCGACGATTTCGCTTTTAGCCGGACTGTTCACAGCGCAGCTCAAGAATACCCACCCCCGCTGGGCGCTCGTCAACACCGTTCAAAGCGTTCCCAGTGCAGGCGCGGCGGGGCTGACGGTGGTCGCGTTGCAATGGGAGCCTGCCAGCCCTGCAGGCTTGTTCACACTTCCTGCAATCGTCTTAGCCTTACTGGTCTACATGGTCGTGAACACCCTTTTGGTCAGTGTCACTATGTCGATTGTAGAGGGTGTGCGCGTGCCGTGGGTGCTGGGGCAAACAGCGTTGAGCTTGCCCCGTGATATCGCCTTGATGGCTCCCATCTCCTACCTGATTACCGCCGCGCTGGCTGCCTATGGCGCGGTGGGGTTGGTCGGCGTGCTCGCGCCCTATCTGGCGTTACGGCAGGCGTTCGTGATCGGTGCACGGCAACAGGAACTCTACCATCAGACGATTCGCAGTCTCGGCTTTCTGGTGCAACGCACTCATCCGTATACGGGCGGACATTTACAGCGCGTTTCTCGGTGGGCGCGTCGCGTCGCCGAACGGCTCGGCTTGCCCCCCGATCGCTGTGAGCTGGTATACGAAGCCGCGCTGCTGCACGACCTGGGTAAAACGGTGATTGATGAGCGGATTCTCAACAAGCCCTCACTCCTCTCGCGTGAAGAGTGGCAGGAAGTCAAAAAACATCCCCAGCTGGGGGCGGAGATCCTAAGCAATACCCCGTTCCTCTCGACGATTCTGCCGTGGATTGCGATGCATCATGAGCGCCCCGACGGGACGGGCTATCCGTTCGGTCTCAAAGGCGAGCAGATTCCGCTGGAGGCGCGAATAATTGCCGTGGTCGATGCCTTCGACGCGATGATTGGCGGCGAGGCGCCCAACCAGAAACGAACACATCGGCGTTCCATGACCCTTGAAGAGGCTCTGGCAGAGTTGGAACGCTGTGCGGGAACGCAGTTCGACGAGCAGGTGGTGCACATTTTCAAGCAGGTTGTGCAGGAGTGGCAACACCAGCGCGTGGCGGGAGCAAGCGTGTGAGATGGAAGGCACTTGGTGGGCGGGTCTGACGGCGATTGGGTCTTTGCTGGCGCTGGCGTATTATGCGTTTGTGGTTGCGCCGGCGCGGTTGCATCGCTGGCGTTGCGAGGGGTTGCGGGCGTTCGCGCGACTTATCGAGCTGCGTACTCAGGGGCGTTATGGCAAGTCGGAGCCGCTGACGCAAATAGCGCACGCGGTCGCACTGCGACTTAGGCTGCCGCTGCACGAACGGCGTCGGATGGAGCTGGCGATCTACCTGCGCGATATAGGAATGGTGGCTATCCCCTATGCGACTCTGAATAAGCAGGGTGCGCTCACTTGTGCCGAGCGCGTCTTGCTCGACCGGCATGCCGAAATCAGCGCGTCGATTACCGAACAGATTCCGGGACTGTGGCAGGTTGCGCCCCTTGTGCGCATGCATCATGTGGTCTACAGCGAGCATCCCGATGCGCCCCTGAGTGCGCATATTCTCAGTGCGCTCGATGATTGGCTCCGAATCGCCCAGCATGCCGATGCGGATGCGGCTGCCGCGGTGCTGAAGCAGGGCATTGGCACGCGCTACCACCCCCTCGTGGTGCAGGCGATTCTGGACGAGTTGCGGCAGCGTGCGCTCGACAGGCGGAACCGTTTAGCCCGTTCCGCTGCGCTGTGGTTGTAGCGCGACGCGCTGGAAGATTTGGCGCGCCTCCTCATAAACGGAATACGGCACCAGTTTTGGTTCGCGGAGGGCTTCTTCCAGCGGCACCGCCACAATCTCCACACCCCGCAACGCCGCGAGCATGCCGAACTCTCCTGCACTGACGAGCTCGGCTGCCTTCAAGCCCAAGCGCGTTGCCAAAACGCGGTCGTACACCGTGGGCGGTCCCCCGCGCTGGATATGTCCAATCACGGCGTCGCGCGTTTCGATGCCTGTGATTTCCTCGATGTAGCGTGCCACGCGCGAGCCGACGGCGCGCTCTTTGAGCACCTTATGCCCGAATTCGTCGGTCTGCGTCGGCTCGTCGGAACCTGCGAAGGGCAACTCCACCCCCTCGGAGACCACCACCAACCCATACCGCTTGCCACCGTGATAAACTTCCTTTAGGTAGTGGCACATCGCGTTCAGGTCGACAGGCACTTCGGGGATGAGGATCCAGTCCGCGCCGCCGCCGATGCCTGCATAGAGCGCAACCCAGCCCGCGTGGCGTCCCATCACCTCCAGCACGATGATACGCGCGTGGGACTTGGCGGTGTCGCGCAGCCGATCCATCGCTTCCACCGCAACCGAAACGGCGCTGTCGAAGCCGAAGGTGAAGTCGGTACCGCTTAAATCGTTGTCCATTGTTTTGGGCACGCCGACCACTCGCACGCCGTGCTCGGTGTAGAGTCGCCGCGCCACGCCGAGCGTGTCCTCACCACCAATCGCGATGATGGCATCGAGCTCGAAATCTTCGATATTTTCCAACAGCCGTTGCACATCGGCGGGGTTTTTGAATGGGTTTGTGCGCGAAGTGCCCAAAATCGTGCCGCCTTCGCGGATAATCTCATCTACGCGCTCTGCGGTGAGCGGAACGGTGAGCCCCTCAATCAGCCCCTTCCAGCCTTGCAGGATGCCGATGGGGGTATGCCCGTCTCGGATTAGGCGCAGCGTCGCGCCCCGAATCGCAGGATTCAAACCCGGGCAGTCGCCCCCGCCCGTCAAAATACCTACACGCATCGTCTGAACCTCCTGTCAATCTCCCGTGCGAATCGGGGCAGTCTCAGCGAACGGGTCGCTGGTAGGTTAATTATACCGATTCGGAGGACGGTTCTTGGGGAGGGTGGAGCGAGCCCCCGAAGCGACGATATTCCAAGATATGGAGAGCGTATAGTAAAAGTATGTTCAGAGAGGGTATTATAGAGTTATGCATGATGAAGCTCACTTTCGCGATGCGGCGGAGAAGCTCAAAACGGCAATCGACGCGATTTTGCCTCACAATCCTAAAGAAGCCGAGCTGCGTGCCGTAATTGAAAGGCAACTGGAGGCGTTCCTCCACGCGGAAGCGCATCTACTTCCCCCTCCACGCTTAGAAGTGACCCTCGCTTCGGGGCGCGCCGACGCCGTGTTTAATCGCTTCGTGATTGAATATAAGCGTCCCGATGTCCTCTCCGATCGTTCTAATCACAGTGCCACCCAGCAAGCCATAAAACAACTCCGAGACTACCTGAGCGACTTGGCTCAGAAGGAGCGGCACGAGGTGCACCGTGTCGCCGG
>NKPV01000242.1 GCA_002254605.1 Armatimonadetes bacterium JP3_11 | reverse complement strand
GCCACGCGCAATATGCAAAAGCGTCCAGGTCCCCTGCAGAACCTCGCAGAGATCATTTACGAATTCTTCGACAACCTTGCTGTGAGCGTTGTAGGCGAACACGGGCGCAAGTATGTCCCCCTCGCAGGCACGATTTTCCTGTTCATCCTGTTCAGCAACTTGATGGGCTTAATCCCTCCGGGCATCGCCCCCACAGCCAGCCTAAACACTACGATTGCCCTCGCGCTAATTGTAATAGTGTATGTGCAATATGAGGGTATTCGTGCGCGTGGGATTATCGGCTACCTCAAGCATTTCGCACGGTGGGGCGAAGTGCCCGTGCTGATCTCACCCTTGCTGTTTGTCATCGAAGTCGTGAGCGAGCTGGCAAAGCCATTATCGCTCTCCGTCCGTCTGTACGCCAACATGTTCGGCAAGGAGCAGGTCACGATGGCGCTAATCACCGCACTGGCGATGCCTCTGTTCAAAGCGTTTTACCTGCCCCTGCCAATCCAGTTTCCCGTGCTGTTGCTCGGGCTCCTGGTGGCGTTTGTGCAAGCGTTCGTGTTCTCGATTCTGACGCTCATTTACCTGGCGCTGGCAACCGAACACCACGAGGAGCATCACGGCGAACATGCACACGCACATTAGTGGCTTGGAAAAGCATGTCCAAGCAGAGGCACGGACAAGACTGCCCGTGCTAAAGAGTGAGATTTCCTCTCGTTCGAGAGGAGAACCTCCGCACGGAAGCGCGGAGTAAATGAACGACTAAACAAGGAGGATAGCAGATATGCAATTCGAAGTAGGTACAGGACTCTACCTAATGGGATTGGCGCTCGCAGCTGGCTTGGGTCTGCCGCTGGCGGTCATCGGCGCAAGCTTGGGTCAAGGACGCGCGGTTGCGGGCGCGATGGAAGGGATGGCGCGACAGCCCGAAATGGCAGGACGCATCCAGACGGGTATGATTATCGGTCTGGCGTTCATCGAGTCGCTCGTGCTGTTCTCGTTTGTCATCTTCTTCCTGCTGCAGGGACGCCTGCCCACCATCGGTCAGTAAACGATTAGTCGGGGGCGGCGTGTGTCGTCCCCGCAGGAGGTTTATAGGCGATGTTCGACATCTACTCGTATCTACCGAACCTGCTCGGCGCCGCAGAAGGCGGGGGCGGCGGACTGCTGGAACTTCTTGGCATTGACTTCAATATCCTGATTATCCAGCTGGTCGGCTTCCTCGTGCTGCTGTGGGTGATGACCAAGTTCTTCTGGAAGCCGCTGGGCGCGATGCTGGAAGCGCGACGGCAGGATATCAACGCCACCTACGATAAAATCGAAGCCGACCGCCGCGCGATGGAGCAGCTGCGCAGCGAGTACGAAGCGCGACTGGCGCAAATCGAAGCCGAAGCGCGCGAACGCATCCAGCAAGCCGTCGGCGAGGCACAGCAACTGCGCGACCAAATCGTCGCCGACGCCCGCCGCCAAGCGGACGAACTCGTTGCCCGCGCCCAGGAACAGGCAAAACTGGAAAGCGAGAAACTGCGCAGCGAACTGCAAACCTATGTCGCGGAGCTGACCCTGCGCACGACCGAACGCCTGCTGCGTGAGGAGATGACCGACGAACGCCATCGCAGACTGGTACAGGAGTTTATTCAAACGGCGGAGGTGCGCTAAATGGTCGATGTTCGCGTCGCCCGACGATACGCCCGTGCGCTGTTCGAGGT
>NKPV01000306.1 GCA_002254605.1 Armatimonadetes bacterium JP3_11 | reverse complement strand
GAGGAATGTTTCGTACACCGCTCCCTGAAACCCCTGCGCGTGATCGATTTTGACGCGCAGGGCGAGTTGGACTTAGGCGGGGCAGAGGATTGCACGGGGTATTGCCTCACCTGAGCGAAGCGGAATTCCAAACGCAGGTGATACAACTCGCCCGCCTGCTCGGTTGGCGCGTGTACCACTCGCGCCCTGCCCAATATAGCGACGGACACTGGCATACGCCCCTGCAAGGCGACGCGGGGCTGCCTGACCTCATTCTGCTAAGACCGCCCCGCCTTGTATTCGCCGAACTCAAAAGCGAGAAAGGAAGGGTGTCCAAAGAGCAGCAGGCGTGGTTGGACGCGCTCAGAGCGTGCAACGGCGTGGAAGTCTACCTTTGGCGTCCATCGGACTGGGCGTCCATCGTGGCAACTCTGTCGCCCGACACGCCTTGAAACCCCGCTTTGTG
>NKPV01000153.1 GCA_002254605.1 Armatimonadetes bacterium JP3_11 | reverse complement strand
TGGAGAGTGGGTAGTAGACCCGTTCATGGGTTCGGGTACAACACTGGTAGAAGCCAAACTCCTAAAACGCCCCAGTTTGGGGGTGGATATTAATCCTGTAGCTTACTGGACGGCGCGAGCGAAAACGCAGGCGATCAATCCCTCTGTTTTGGAACAAGCACTGACACAGATAAGTAAAGAGCTCAGTCACGACTCTCAGCTCAACTTGTTTGACATACCTGCAGCCAATTCAAGCACGGAGCCGACGATTGAATGGCACGGACGATTACATTACTGGTTTTCGCCAAAAACTTTACACGAACTGACCCAAATTCAACATGCGATAGACCATTTGGAAGACAGGCACCTACGCGCTTTTTTCTACTGTGCGCTTTCGCACATTCTAAAATCTGTTTCGTACTGGCATGACCGCAGTGTGAAACCGATGCGTCGGTTAGACAAACCGATTCCTGATGCGCGTGTGGTCTTTTTGCGCCATGCTCGCCGAATGGCGCGTGGCAATCGCGAATTCTGGGATCTGCTTCGTCAGCGCAACGCGTTGGAGACGCCCGTACAGACTCACTGCGCCGACGCGCGTTGCCTGCCAGTTCAAGATGAGAGTTGCGCTCTCATCGTCACCTCACCACCCTATGTCACCAGCTACGAGTATGCGGACCTGCACCAACTGAGTGTACTCTGGTTTGGCTGGGCAACAGACCAACGCGAGTTTCGCGAACAGTTTATCGGGCGTTCGAACGGCGTAGCCCCCCCGTACATCCCGCACGGTTCGCCTTTGGCAGAGCGTATCATCCAGCAGATTGGTGAGACAAATCCACGCAAAGCACGCGAAGTGGCGCTCTACTTCGGGGAGATGCGAGCGTGTTTTGCGGAGATGCGTCGTGTGCTGCGTCCGAACGGTCGCGCCTGTATCGTGATTGGGAACACTCATCTTTGTGGCGTAGAGGTTCAAAACGCACAGGTGTTCGCAGAGCAACTCTATAACTTGGGCTTCAGTATGGAGCGCGTTATTTTGCGGGAGATACCGTCCAAAATCCTGCCCCGTACACGCGACAAGGCGACAGGCAAGTTCGCAAAAACCAGCGAGGCGGACTATATCGCCTATCCGACGGAATATATTCTCGTTGTCCAAAAGATGTAAGCGGGTGTTTAAGAACCGTTCCTTACAATATAACGCATCAACCGCCGTATCCCTGCCAACCAAATCTAACCCGCCGCCACGACACATCCCCACACCAAGACCAACAACCACTCCAGTAAGCCCTTCCCTGCATAGACGCTCTCTGCACCCCCCATCCGCACCGAACGGAACCGACCAAATACTGCATCCAAAACCACAGACACCCCACGCGCATCCAAGACACCTGCAAAGGTATACTCTTATATAAGGTGAAGCGCGGATGAATCTACGCGGTGTGATCCACGGGCGCACCATCGAACTGGAAGAAGACCCCCACCTACCCGACGGCACAACCGTGGAGGTGGAACTGTCTGTGCCCTCAACGAATCCCTTCTGGGGCTTGCTGCACGACTACGCCGACCTGCTCTCTGAGATCGAGCAGGAGGTGATGACTGAGCGCGAACGCACTCGATGGAGATCCCCAAATGGAGAAGGCACTGATTGACACCGACATCTGGCTGGATATTATGAAAGGGGTTCATCCGCGGGTGCGTGAACGCGCAGCGATCTACTGGGATGCCTTTGGGCAGTTCACCTTGTCTGTGATTACCGTGGCGGAGGTAGTGCGGGGGTTAGCCAAACGCCAACAGGCGGAAGCCCTGGCTCGGTGGCGTGGGCAAATGGAATCTTTGGAAATTCTACCCATCGATCGGGCGATAGGGGAACTGGCAGGAGAGTTGTATGCGCGTTTAGATATGGCAGGCATGCCGATAGGTCGGTTAGATCCATTGATAGCGGCGACAGCATTGCATCATCAGCTGGTCGTAGTATCGGCGAATGTGCGTCATTATGCGCGTGTGGTGGAGGTGGGTTATCCCCTGCGTATCGTGAACTGGCGAGAGGAGGGATAGAAACAGTGGTAGCGGTAGACCCTGCAGGGGGTAATTAGGTCGCACAAGGGCTGCATCGGTCTCACTGTGTGAGTTGCCCCCGAGGCGAGCGGTTCAACCGATATACAATTGAAGGTATTCTATAATTATGCCGCGTTATGAGGGAATGACTTGGTTGATGATATTGGGCATCGCGTTGATGCTCATCGGGGGGCTGGTTTCGGCGATTTGCACGCTGGGCGGGATAGCCAACTTCGCCCGATGGGGCGACTCCACGCTGATGTTCATCGCGGTATTGGGCTACATGACGCTGTTCGCAGGAATGCTTATCGTGGGCGGCGTTTCACTGTACGGACTATGGACACACCGTAAACGCTTCGAGGGACCGCCGCGCACTCTTGAGAATGTATATGTGGTCGCATGTACCGCCGTCGATAAGCAGACTGGTGAAACAGTATATTACTGGCATAACTATCCCGACCCGATGGTGTTTTATGTGCGTCTCCGTGAGCCGAACGGTCGCGAGAACGAATATGAGACAGCGCGTGAAGTGTTCGAGACGGTGATGGAAGGAGCGTATGGCACGGCGGTCTGTCAGGGACTGTGGCTCTGCCGTTTTGAGGCGCGCCGCGGCGAATGGACGCGCCACTACGCCAGTCTGGATCGAGAGCCAGACCGCGACAGAAACTCGTAAACTATGAATTTTTCGCTTGGATGCCCAAACCCCTACCTCACTGGGAAAGGTATAATCTCTTAGAAGCGATGAAGGAATCGAACCTGGTTATACCTACCGAGTTTCGCATCTACTTCGAGCGCGACGACGGGGTCGTGAAGTACCCTGACCCGATTCTGCGCAAGACCGCAAAGCCTGTGCAGCGCATCACACCCGACCTGGACGCGCTGATTGAGCATATGATGCGGGTGATGAAACGGGCAAACGGCATCGGGTTAGCCGCGCCACAAGTGGGCGTACCGTTGCGCGTGATTCTTGTCGCCCCGCCCGACCAGCAGCCCCGCGTGATTATCAATCCCCAAGTGCTGGAACGTTCGGGGGAACAGGTGGGGCTGGAAGGCTGCTTGAGCATTCCGCAACTGTTTGGCGATGTCAAACGCGCCAAGCACATCGTCCTGCGCGGTATCAACCGACACGGCAAACCCATCCGACTGCAGTTGGAGGACACCCCCGCACGCATCGCCCTGCACGAAATAGACCACCTGGACGGCGTGCTGTTTATCGATCGCGCGATTCCAGAGACCTTGCACTGGGAGCATCCCCATACCGAAGACGAGGAGGAGGCAGTCTGAGTCGCCCGCGCATTGTCTATTTCGGTTCAGGAGCGTTCGCAGTGCCCGCGCTGGAACGATTACACCACGAAGGCTACCCCATCTTAGCCGTCGTGAGCCAGCCCCCGAAACCAGCAGGGCGCGGCATGCGCGTTCATAAAACCCCTGTCCACGAACGAGCGGAAACGCTGAACCTGCCCGTGCTAACCCCCCAACGCGCCCGCGACCCAGAGTTCATTGAACAGGTTCGCTCACTGGCGCCCGATCTGATTGTCTTGGCGTCCTACGGCAAGATCCTGCCCCAAAGCCTGCTGGAGATTGCTCCGCTGGGCAACTGGAACCTCCATGCCTCGCTGCTGCCAAAGTATCGGGGAGCGTCGCCTATCCAGTATGCGATTTTGAACGGCGAAACAGAGACGGGCGTGACGCTGATGGAGATGGTGCGCGAGATGGACGCAGGCGACATCTATCTGCAAGCGGTGGAACCCATTCTACCCGACGATGATTACGGCGGTTTGGAGGCGCGTCTCGCCCAACGCGCGGCGGAACTGCTGATTGAGGGGCTACAACGCTTGCACGCGGGCACACTAACGCGCACGCCCCAAAACCACGCCGCAGCGACCTACGCACCCCTGATTACGAAAGAAGACTGCCACATCCGCTGGGATGAGCCTGCCGTGCGGTGTCGCAACCGCATCCGCGCCTTCTCGCCTAAGCCTGGCGCTTATACCTTCTGGCGTGGGAAAATGCTGAAAATTTGGCGTGCGGAGGTTGCCCTCACCCCCGTCCCCTCTCCCACGGCGTGGGAGAGGGGCGTCGCCTCCCCCCTCGCCGACGCCGTGGGAGCGGGCAGCGCGGGCACAATCCCCCCCATCGCCGACGCCGTGGGAGCGGGGGGCAAGGGGGGTGAGGGCACAATCCCCCCCATCGCCGACGCCGTGGGAG
>NKPV01000080.1 GCA_002254605.1 Armatimonadetes bacterium JP3_11 | reverse complement strand
CCGTGAACGGCACATCGGTTAAAGAGACAGTGACGGTGCCTTGCACATTCGGGTCGAGCGTGTAGCTTACGCCGACGCTATCGAACAGCTGTTTGAGTACGAAGCGCACATCTGCCTGATCGTACTTAACCGTTACGCGACGCTGGGTGGGGTCTTGCTGCCCGCCGCCCTGTGCGAAGAGTGGTGCAGAGTGCGCCGCCATCAGAATCGCTGCTGTCAGCAAAATCAGTTTCGTTTTCATTGTCGTACCTCCATAAGTCTATACGATTGGCTAAGTGTTCTGTTTCTAAATATCGGGTGCGCTGCCGCGTCCACCGCGTCCTCCGGGTGCGCCTAATCCTCCTGCGCCTGGTGCGCTGGGCGCGCCGGGCGTGCCGGGTGCGCCGAATCCGCCACCGGTACCGCGTTCACCTGCGCCGAATCCGCCACCACCCACATTACCCGGCGGCTCATAGGGCACGCGCACCTCGCGCGGGTTGCCCTTAGAGCGACGCAGAATCAGACCGTTCTCTGTGATCGCCGCAACTCGGAATTCGCCCACCATATCGCCTGGGTAAACAATACGGGGCAGCTCGCCTTCCTGCTCCAATATTGCAGATACTGTGGAGCCGATGATAATGCCCGCCACACGCCGACGGGGTTGCGGCTCGAACGGCTCCGGCAGTTCCACGCGCGGCGGCTTGGGCGGGCTTGCCAGCACGAAGTAGCGGCTTGGGTCGAAAGCGTCGGCTTGCATCGCCTCTACCTCTTCGGGTAGGGGGGCGAACGGGTCGCGGCGGGGCGTGAATGGTGGACGCGTCGTCGACGGTTGCGCCGCCATTGTGGTGGGAGGCGGTGGAGTCGCGCCGCCGCCCATCGGGGCAGGAGGCATCGGCTGCCCGAACCCACCATCATCGCGAATATCTGGAGGGGGCGTAGTTGGTTGCTGCGCCGTCTCGCTGCCGCCGCCCGTGAACACGAACAGCAGCGCGATCGCGATGACCACTAAAACCACAACCGCCACTGCCAGCGCAATCTGCGTTTCTTTCTTCATCGTTGCTCACCTACGATTCGCACTTAATGAACCGATTCCTACCGACTTACGGACCGGACGCGCCGAATCCTGCACCGCCGCCGAAACCGCCGCCGAAGCCGCCGCCAAAGCCGCCTCCGAAACCACCTGCGGGCGCACCACCTGCAGCCTGCGGCGAGGAAGGTACATTGGGACCGGGACGATCCCCATTGCGCGGATAAACGAACACTGTCAGCGTATAACTGCCAAACAGTTGCGGGCTCATACCCGAAATCGTCAGACCATCTACCAGCACTACTAAGTTCGGCACATCATTCCATTTTCGGATATGGTTGAGCAAACCTTCAAAGGAGGCTGCACGCACTTGCACCGTACCCATTGGGTAGACCAGCGCGAGCGTGGGGATAGCGTTCGGGTCATTTGGGGGAGGCGGCAGCGCCACGCTATACAATCGCTGTACCCCTGTCTTCTCGGGCCACGCTTCAAGTTTTTTGGCGATTTCGCGCGTCATATCGGGGTACTGCATCCATGCTTTGAGGCGATCGCTGAGATCGATGGTGTTGACGGGCATCTTGGTGCGGTCGATGACGGCAAGGTCGCGGTTCGCCTGTTCGACGCGCTGTTGTGCTTGCTGGACGAGTTGGCGTGCGCGAGGGATTTGCGCCACTTTTTGTTGCAGTTGGGCGATGTTCTCTTCGTGATAGCGGATGTTTTGTAGGGTGGGGCGAATGCCCAGCAGGAAGATTGCCGCTGCGACCACAATCGTCGCCACCAACCCTATCGAGACCTTTGCAAACATCGATAAGCCTTTCATAGCGACCTCCTCAGATTCCTACACCGCGTCCACCGAGCGCCGTGGGCGGTCCACCGGGCGCACCGCCGCCAAAGCCGCCCAGCGTAGGCATTCCAGCTCCACCTGTGGTGATGCCCGGGATCGAGGCGGGCGGTGTGGGCAGGCTAATCGGTTCTTTGAGGTACGCGACGACTTGGAAGGGCATTAGATTCGCGGGCGAGCTGGCGCCTGTTTGACCGCTGCCCGCCGCGAACCCACCGCCGAAACCGCCTCCCAGTCCCCCCGGCGCTGTAGGGGGAGGGGCTGTGCTCCCGCCCAAGCCGGTGAGCCCACCGAGTGTTGGACCTGCGGGCGCGCCGCCGCCAAAGCCGCCAAAGCCCGGCGCCACCATGCCTTGCTGACCCGCTCCCGAGGGGTAGCCTGGCAACGCCGCAGAAGTCAGGCTCACCGCAGTGAACAATGGGCAGTTATACATCGTTTGCAGGTAGAGCCCAAGCTCGCGGATGCCTTTGGTAAAGCCAGAGAGCTGAAGCTGATTCCCCTGAGCCACTTGCATCGAGGCGTAGCGCACTCGAGGCGAGGTGTAGCGGCTCACCTGACTGTACAATTCGGGATATTTGAGGTTATGTTCTTGGACGCGCTTGACCCATTCCGTTTTGCCCAGCGCGATGGCTGCGGAGTCGATGAGCTGGTTCGCCTGATTGTAGAGGCTATCTACCTGCTGTGCTTGCGCCTCCAGGTTGGCTTTCTCATCTTGCAACGCCCGCAGCCTCCCTTGTGCGCTCACCATCCAGAACACCATCGCCGCATTCACGATGATAAACAGCACGACCAGCAGCGCGATAATCTGCTTATTAATCTTCCGCTGGCGAACATAATCTGGGACTAAATTCAGTTTCATACTGTTCTTGCCTCCCTAAAAACTCGCATGCAAGCCCATGCCCACGGCGACCGCCATCAGATGCGCGTTCGCAGCGACATATTCGGGACCGTGGCGCTTGACCTGCAACTGGACGCCTTTGAAAGGATTCCCCACAATCGTCGGGATTCCTATCGCTGAGGCGATGAACTGGTCGAGGTTTGGCATAATTGCGCCGCCGCCGGTCAGTACAATCAGTTGCACATCCGCGTCCAGATTGCGGCTGCGGAAATATTCTATCGAACGGCGCACCTCGCTTACCAATTCCTCCAGTAGGGGGTAGATTGCCGAGAAGATTTCTGTTTTGCGCGGGTCGGTAGGCGATTGGGCTGGGAGCGCCGGTTCCGGTTCTGCGGTAGGTGTTGGTTCGCTGGGTTCTGCGAACGGCGAGGGGGGGATGTCGGGTTGCGGCTCTTCGGGTATGGTGAACGAGCCGGGGGTCATAAACGGTGAGGGTTCCGGCGCGAGGGTCGGCTCGCTGGCGAAGCCCGGTGTGTAGAACCCGCCTGTCGGTGCGCCAGGCACGCTAAACGGCGAGGTTACCTGGGGAATCTGATCCATCAGTACCTCTGCCAGTTGTACTTTGAGCTGCTCCGCCTCCGATTCGGAGACCATCAAACGCTCTGCGATGGCGCGGGTGAGCAGATTGCCGCCTGTGGGCAGGATGCGCGGGAAGCTGAGTAAACCTTGACTGTAGATATCGATGGAGGTCGATTCGGCGCCAAGATTGATCACCGCCACATTCTGGTTTTGCATCTCGGGTTGAGTGAGCAGCAGGCTCCGCGCTAAGGCAAGCGGTTCTACATCGATGGCGTAAGGCTCCAATCCCAGTTTATCGGCGATGTCAACCAGGCTATCGACGGCGTCTTGTTGAGCGACCGCCAGCACGACTTCCATGTTGTCGGCGTTGGGGTCGGCGTTGGGACGGTGCACCACCTCGTAGGCGGATTGCACGCGCGTATCCGCGAAGGGGATATTGCGTCCGATTTCCCAGTCCATGTGTTGGCGCAGTTCGGCGGGGCTCATGCGGGGCACTTCCAGAATGCGCACCACCACCGAGTTCTGTCCTGCCAGTGCGAACGCCGCTTGCTTGCTTCCGATTCCTGAATCGGCGAGCAAGCGCTTGAGGGTGGCTGCCACCGCCGCTTTGTCGAGAACGCCCGAGCTATCGATCGCGCCCTCAGGTGTGGGCGCGATGCCGATGTTCGTCACCACTGAGGGACGCCCTACGCGCACCTCCGCCACTTTGATTAAGCGGCAACCCAGATCGATACCTACGACAACGCCTGGTTGTTTCGCCATGCTCGTCTCCTGAATAAGGCTATTCGTCAGCGCAACGCATTCTCCTGCCTTCGGAGAACCCGCTTTTTGATTGTACCCGATAAGGTTCGGCAGTACTTGCTCTTCTCCTGCTGCTTGAGACGGCAATCGGTGCAAAAAGTTGCGCCTGGTGCGCCCCGTTTGGAAGCGACTTGGACGGGGTATCCTATCTGCTTGATGCGTCGGTTCTGGTGTTGGATGTTGTTGGCAGGTGTTGTCGGTACTCTATTTCCCCAAGCGTTGCCGCCCTCGGTTGCGCTCACGCGCCGTCTGGGGCTGGAAGGGCGTGTGATGTGGGTCGATGCGACGGCGAATCTTAACTGGCTCATCGACCGTGCTCAGATTCGGCAGTTCGTGCGCCGATGTCGGGAGGTGGGTATCAACTGCGTCGTGCTGGATGTGAAACCTATCAGCGGTCATGTGTTGTACAACAGTCAGATTGCACCCAAACTTACGGAGTGGCGGGGTGTTCAAGTGCCTGCGGATTGGGATGTGCTGCAGGTGTTTCTGGAAGAGGCGCACGATGTCGGGTTGGAGGTTCATGCCAATATTAATGTGTTGTCCGAAGGGCACAAGATGTTCAGTACGGGGGTTGCGTATGACAAAGTGGATTGGCAGATGGTCGCCTATTCGCGTCGGCGGACGCTGGTGCTGCCGGACGGCGGTCGCTACGACCTGAATCGTTTCGATACGCCGCCGCCACCCGACGGGATCGCCGCGTATCGGCGCACTCCTGCGCCCGTGCCTCCTGCAGGACGCAGCTGGGCGTATGCGGTTTTGACGGATGACCTGCAGGTACAGGCGGTCATCGATGGGATGTTTGTGGATCGTCCATTAACTCCGCCTGAAAACGGTTGGATTCTGGTCGCGGATGGGCAAGCGGCGCAGCAGTTGGAACGGCTCAGCGCGTTGGGTGTGAGGCTGACGCTGCAGACCCAGCCGATTTTGCAACCCATCGCCGAGTCGGACACGGAGGGGATCGCCGTGTTTGTCAATCCGTTGCACCCCGAAGTGCGTTCCCGCCTGATGGCGATTATCCGCGAGATTTGCCAGAACTACCCGATTGACGGCTTTGTGCTGGATCGGATGCGCTGGGCGAATGTATATACGGATTTTTCGGAGCGCACGCGCGCGGCGTTTGAGGCGGAGTTTGGGCGCGTCGCCAACTGGCCCGACGATATTGTGCGTCCGCCAGTGCTGCCGCGGGACGGCTACGAGCGCGGACCGCGCTTTGGACAGTGGGCGGAGTTTCGCGCACGGGTGATTCGCGACCTGTTGCGCGAGATTCGACGCACCATCGAATCGGTGCGACCGATGCCCATCGGCGCGTATGTGGGCAGCTGGTACCCGATTTATTTTGAGCTCGGCGTGAACTGGGGCAGCGACGCCTTGGCGCGCCCCTACGGGTTCGTCAGCCCCGACTATCGGCTCACCTCGTACCTGTATGATATGGACTACTTAATGCCCGGTGTCTATTTCAATATCCCGTTTATGAACGAGGCGCCCCTTTATGATGGGGATGAGCTACGCACGGTGGAGGGGATGACGCGCCGCGTGATGGAGTGGACGAACGGCGATGTGTTCGTCTACGCGGGCGTCTATGCGCTGGACTATCGGGGCGATCCGGCGGGGTTTGAGCGGGCGATTCGCGCGGCGCGGCTCAACTCACACGGCGTGATGCTCTTCGACGCCTCGCATATCGTACAGTGGGACTGGTGGGAGGTACTCCGACGCGGTTTGGGGACGCCCGATGGACTGGCAAGTGACCCCCCCCTTGCACCGCACCAGTTGCCGTCGCTGCTGCCCAGTCTGCGCACTGGCGGGGGCGGTTCGTAGCCCTATACCTGCTCTAACGCTTGCTTCAAGTCCAGCACGAGGTCTTCGGGGTGTTCCACGCCGATGGAGAGCCGTATCAGGGCGTCGGTAATTCCGAATTCCAGTTGGGTTGATTTGGGCATGTCGGCGTGGGTCATCGTGGCGGGGTGTTCCGCCAGCGATTCGGTGCTGCCGAGGCTGACCGCGAGTTTGATGAGTTTGAGCGCGTTGAGGAATCGGAACGCTTCCGCCTCGCCGCCCACAATCTCGAACGAGATCATCCCTCCCGGTGCGAGGCACTGCTTGCGATAGAGCGCGAACTGTGGATGCTCTTCGGTAAGATGCCCCAGATAGTACACTTTCTGCACTTTAGGGTGGTCTGCCAAGAAGTCGGCGACATAGCGGGCGTTTTTCATCTGCGCCGTCATGCGCAACTTGAGCGTCTCCAGACTGCGCATCAGCAGCCAGCCTGTCCACGGACCCGCCATCGTGCCAAGAAAGGTACGCAACGCCTTCACAGGAGCGAGTTTCGCGCGACTGCCCAGACACGCGCCGGCAATTAGGTCGCTATGCCCGCCGATATACTTGGTCGCGGAGTAGAGTACCAAATCCGCGCCGTGCTTGAGCGGATGCTGCCAAAGCGGTCCCAGAAAAGTGTTATCTACCGCCACAACCACCTCACGCCCGTTAGGAGCATATTTTTTTGCCAAGTGGCTGCAAAACTCGATGTCGACTAATGCGTTTGTCGGGTTGGCGGGTGTTTCAATATAGATCATGGCGAGGCGGTCGCGCAACTCACTGCCTACAAGGATGGCTTCCACCTGTTCGTTCGGTGCACCAGCCGGGAACGGCACGGCGTGAATCCCAAACGCGTTCAGCACGCTTCGAAAGAGGTGGTCAGTGCCGCCATAAAGGGGTTCGTTGTGGAAAATCATGTCGCCCGGACGCACATACGCCAGCACCGTTGTCGCAATCGCTGCCATCCCGCTTTCGAACACGGCGCCATCTTCCGCTTCGTCCCAAAGGCAAAGGCGGTCTTCCAAAATCTCCAAGTCGGGGTTGTTGATTCGGCTGTAAATCAAGCCGGGTTGTTCGCCGGGTTTCGGCTCGCGCAAGCCGTATGCCAGTTCAAAAAAGGCTTTGCCCTCCTCGGCGGTTTTGAAGACAAAGGTGGAAGTTTGGAAAATGGGGCACTTGATTGCGCCTTCGGACCATTCGGGCTTGTAGCCGTAGCCCATCATCAGGCTTTCGGGGTGTAAGGGCACGCCGTCGATGTAGCCTTCTGGTTTGCGTTTCGTCATCGTTGACCTCGCTCCAGAGAATTGTACCACGAAGGTGGACGGATTTTACTGCGCCCCATACTCGAATCGCTTCCGTGCCGATTTCCATCGGTCGTGAAGCCAGAGCCACTGGTCGGGATAGCGACGCACATAACTCTCCAGCACATCATGCAGCGCTTGCATGATTCGCCGGTAGTCGTGTTGGGTGTCGTCTGTCGGCTCAAAGCGCATTGGGGGCAGGATTTCGACGCGGTGTGTGTTGTCGGGCAGGCGCACATTAAAAAGGGGCACGAGCGGTGCGCCGGTGCGCAAGTGGAACACGGCAGGACCTGCCACGCTCCCCGCCTTCTGACCAAAGAACTCCACGAACACATCGCCGGCGTTCTGGTCGGGGAGGATGCCGACGGCTTCGTTGGCTCGCAAGGCGCGGAGTACCAGTCGCGCGGCGTTGCCGCGCGGAAACACTTTGTAGCCGCTGCGTTCACGAAGCATCGTGATTAGTTCGGTGGTGCTGCGGTCGTCGGCGTCGCGGGCGATGACGGCTATCGGATAGCCCCGCATACACAGATAGCGCGCCATCAGTTCCCAGTTGCCGAAGTGTCCTGTGATGAGGAGCACTCCTTTGCCCTCGCGAAACGCGGCGTCGAGGTGTTCCAGTCCCAGCACAGTTAGTCGCTGTTCTATTTCGGCGCGCGACATAGAAGGGGCTTTGAAAAACTCTGCCATGCTCACACCGAAGTTGCGGAACACGCGGCGCGCGGTTGCCCGCGCTTGGGTGGGTGTCCAGTCGGGGAAGGCGCGCTGCAGGTTCTGGATGGCGACACGCCGATAGCGACGCGACAGCGCATACGCCAGCAATCCCAGCCCTGCGCCCAGCCGCTGCGCCACACCCATCGGCAGGCGTCGGAACAGTCCCCACGCCAGTCGCAGTCCCCAGCCACCGAGCTTACCCTCGAGGCGTTTGCGCCAACGCGATTTTTGCGCCATCGGGCAGGATTGTACCCGTCCGCGCTTGGTATACTTGCCTATACGCGGCGACGCCCTCCGCGGCGGCGCACCCTCGAGCCGCTTGGTATGGTACTCGCGATAGACTTGGGCACGACGGCGATTAAAGTGGCGGTGGTCTCCGCGCATGGGGAGTTGCTGGTGTGGGGAAGCGCGCCGCAGTCGCTGATTTTCACGCCTGACGGCGGTGTGGAGCAAGATCCGCGCGTCTGGTGGGCGACGCTGACGCGATTAGTGCAACGCTTGCTGGAAACCGCTCCGGAGGTGCGCGATTCCATCCGCGCCGTTTGCTGCACGGCGCAGTGGTCGGGCACGGTCGCTGTGGACGCGCAGGGCGAGCCGCTGGGCAACGCGATTATCTGGATGGACACGCGCGGCGCCTCGGATATCGCCGCGCTGGTGGGCGGCTTCCCCCAGCTGAGGGGCTACAACCTGTTCAAGCTGCGCACTTGGCTCCGTCTAACAGGGGGCGCGCCCGCGCGTTCGGGCAAAGACCCTCTGGCGCACATCCTCTATTTGCGACGCGCCGACCCTGCCCGTTTTCGCGCTGCTTATAAGTTTCTGGAGCCGAAAGACTACCTCAACCTGCGCCTGACGGGACGGTTCGCCAGTTCCTACGAGACGCTCGCGCTTCATTGGCTGACAGACCACCGCGATATTTGGCGGATTGACTATCATCCCACTTTGTTGGATTATGCGGGGCTGTCGCGTGCGCAGTTCCCCGACCTGCTGCCCAGCACGGCGATTCTGGGCGAGCTCCTGCCTTCGGTCGCCGACGAGTGGGGGCTGCCGCGCGGCGTGCAGGTGGTCGCGGGCACGCCGGACCTGCACGCGACCGTGATAGGCTCTGGCGGAATCAGCGACTTTCAGGCGCATATGGCGCTCAGTACCTCTTCGTGGATTAGCTGCCATGCGCCGTTCAAGCGCACGGATATTTTTCACAACATCGCGACCCTGCCAGCGGGCATCCCAGGTCGCTACTTCATCGCCAACGAGCAGGAGACGGCGGGCGCGTGTTTGAACTGGTTGCGCGATTTGTTTTGGGGCGCGTGCCCGCCGCCCGACGCTTATGCCCAGCTGGACGCCGCCGCCGCGCAGTCGCCGATAGGGGCAGACGGTTTGCGCTTCACGCCGTGGTTGGTCGGCGAGCGTACCCCTGTGGAGAACCCCCACCTTCGCGGCGGCTTCTACGGCTTGAGCCTCCAGCATGGACGCCCCCAAATGGCGCGGGCGGTGCTGGAAGGGGTCGCGCTGAACGCGCGTTGGCTGCTGGAGGCGGCGGAACGGTTCGCGGGCAGGCGGTTGAACCCGATTCGGCTCATCGGCGGTGGTGCGCAGTCCTCGCTCTGGGCGCAGATTATCGCCGATGCTCTTAATCGTGAAATTTGGCAGATGGCGCAGCCGCAGATGGCGACAGTGCGCGGGGCGGGCATGCTCGGCGCGGTCGCGATGGGCTGGACGGACTGGAAACACCTGGAGCAAGCGGCTCCCGTGCAGGCGAAGTTCAGCCCCGACCCTACCGCCACACGCCTGTATGACGCGCTGTATCGGGAGTTTCGCACGCGCTATCGGGTAGAGTCTCGGTTTAGGCGATGAGAGTCGTGATCGCAGGCTACTACGGCTTCCACAACTGGGGTGATGAAGGTTCACTCGCGGCGCTGTTGCAGTGTATCCCCCACGAGACGACGACGGTGCTGTCGGGCGACCCCGTGTTCACTCAGCAAACCTATGGCGTTCGTGCTGTGCCGCGCATGGCGCTGCGTGCGGTTCGGCAAACAATTCGCGAATCGGACGCGCTCATTTTGGGCGGTGGGAGCCTCTTGCAAGATGCTACCAGCCTGCGCTCGCTGCTGTATTATCTTACGCTGATACGCTGGGGGCTGAACGCACACGGTCGCGTGGT
The DNA here is from genome assembly GCA_002254605.1 of Armatimonadetes bacterium JP3_11. Classification (GTDB taxonomy): domain Bacteria; phylum Armatimonadota; class Fimbriimonadia; order Fimbriimonadales; family GBS-DC; genus GBS-DC. The sequence goes on along the minus strand of NKPV01000080.1, from coordinate 302 downwards.
GCTGGTGGGGCAAGGCATCGGACCGTTGCGCCGTCCGCTCAGTCGCTGGCTTACGGGCGCGATGCTGCGCAGGGTTCCGTTTTTGAGTGTGCGCGACGCCGACTCGGCGCAGCTCCTGCAATCGCTGGGTGTGGGGCATGCCCATGTGGACGCCGACCTGACCTGGGTGCTAAAGGCGCAGCCGATGCCTATCGTGTTGCATGCCGACGCTCGCTGGGTGGGGATTGCGCCGCGCGCATGGCACAACGCGCCCGTGGTGGAGGTATTCCGCGCGTTCTGCCGTCAACTGCACGCTGAGGGGT
>NKPV01000073.1 GCA_002254605.1 Armatimonadetes bacterium JP3_11 | reverse complement strand
GTATGTGCCCATCGCACATCACTTGCTCTCGAAGGCGAAAAACACGAACCAGATTGTGCGTGTCTACGCCGGTCCGCAACCGCTCCAGCAGTGTCGACGGTGGCTGCGATTGCACGTGCCCGCGGCGGAGATTATTGAGACCGTGCCGACCTCACGCGCGGTAAGGTTCGCGGCGGAAGACCCCAACGGCGCGGCGATAGGCAACGCGCTCGCCTCAGAACTTTACGGTGTGCCCATCCTGTGTGAGCATATCGAAGATAACCCGCATAACCGCACCCGCTTCTTAGTGATTGGCTACAATGAACCAGCGCCGACAGGCAACGACAAGACCTCCCTCGTGATGACCCTACGCAACCGCCCGGGCGAGTTGTATCATGCGCTGGGGGCGTTCCACAAACACGGGGTGAACCTGACGATGATCGAGTCGCGCCCCAACCCGCGCGGAATGTTTGAGTACCTGTTCTACATCGACATCCAAGGACATCGTCAGGATCCGGTCATCAGGTCCGCGCTGGAGGAGCTGGATCGGTTTGCGCGGGAGGTGGTGTTGCTGGGTTCGTATCCTGCGGCGGAGTAGGGCGATACCAGAGTAACCGCAATCCGTTCAGCACCACGATGAGGGTGCTGCCCTCGTGTCCAACGACGCCGAACGGCAAGCGTAGGTTCGCGACGAAGGTGAGGATTACAAGGACGACGATTACGCCTGTTGCAAAAATCAGGTTCTGCTTCAGCACATGCATCGCGTGTCGGCTGAGCGCAACGGCATAGGGGAGGTTGTTGAGGTCGTTCCCCACGAGGGCAACATCGGCGGTCTCCAGTGCGACATCGGTGCCTGCACCCATCGCGATGCCTACTTCCGCGGCGGCGAGTGCGGGCGCATCGTTCACGCCGTCGCCGACCATCGCTGTTGCGCCAAACTCGGCACTAAGCGCGTGCAGCACTTTTAGTTTCTCTTGGGGCAGTAGATCGGCATAGATTCGGTCAATGCCTATCTGTTGCGCCACGGTGCGCGCGATAGGTTCTGCGTCGCCAGTGAGCATCGCTACGCACGGAATCCCCTGCAGGCGGAGTTGATGCACGGCGTGTGGGGCTTCGGGGCGCACCCTATCTGCGGCGGCAGCGACCGCCAAGAACCGCCCATTCACCCACACAATCATCGCCGTATTGCCCGCCTCACGCAGGGCTTGAACCGCTTGCTGTACGGTATCGGGCACAGGCATATCCTCAAACAGGCGCGGGTTGCCAATCCGCGCCTCGGCGCCATCGTCCAGAGTGGCGCGGATGCCTTTGCCAGGCACGGCTTCCGCTTGCTGCACGGGGCGTGGTACATAGCCGCGCATTTGGGCAGCGCGCACTAAAGCCTGCGCCAAGGGATGCTCAGAACGCGACTCGACATCGATAATCGTTTGCCATACCTGTCGTTCGAGATCGTTGGGGGAGATCCCATCGTATGGTAGGAGAACCAACTCGGTGAACTCCAATTTGCCTTCAGTAAGCGTGCCTGTTTTGTCGATGGCGACGGCGCGCACGGCGGCGAGCCGTTCGATGGGTTCGCCCCCTTTGAACAGAATGCCTCGTCGCGCAGCGTTCGCAATCGCGCTGAGCAAGGTCGCAGGCGTGCTAATGACCAGAGCGCAGGGGGAGGCGACGACCAGCAGGGTCATCGCGCGGTAGAAGGCGTCTGCCCATTTCCAGCCCAGCAGGGGCAGTCCCAGTGCGACCATTGCCGCGCTGCCGATTACGGCAAGCGCATATCGCTGTTCAAACCGCTCCAGCCAGCGTTGCGTGCGTGCTTTCTGTTCCTGCGCCTGCTCGACCAGCTGCATGATTCGATGGAGCAGCGTCTCTGCAGCGGGAGCCCTTACTTCGATCTCCAGCGTACCGTTGCCGTTAATCGTGCCTGCATACACGGGGTCGCCGACTGTTTTATGGATGGGCACGCTCTCGCCAGTGATGGGGGACTGGTCTACATGCGATTCGCCTTGCATCACCACGCCATCCGTCGGGATGCGGTCGCCGGGGCGGGTCAGCACGCGGTCGCCTACTTGGAGTTCCTCGACAGGCACGGCTTCCACGCCTGTGGGGGTAATGCTCAGCGCGGTATCAGGTTGCAGTGCCATCAGGGCGCGCACTGCGCGTCGGCTGCGTGCCAGTGCATAGTTCTGCAGCGTGTTCGAAAGCGAAAACAGGAACAGCAAGGTTGCACCCTCTGGAGCTTCGCCCACGAGGGCTGCACCGACCGCCGCCGCAATCATCAGAAAGTTCACATCGAGCCGACGCTCGCGGAGTGTTTGGTAGCCGTCCAGCACGCCGAAGTAGCCGCCTGTGAGATATGCGATAGCGTAGGCGAGGTTCGCCAGCGTTGCATGTTCTTGCCAACGCAGGAACCCCCCGACGATTATCATAATCAGGGTCCATACAGAGAGGACTGGCTCCCAGAACGCGCGGCGTTGCCAGAGAGGCGCAGGGCGTTCAATCGCTTTCACACGGCGCAGGATGCGGTCGGTCGGCTCTGGGGGAGCATTTTCTTGTTCGACAATAAGCGTTTCCCCATCGAATCGGGCGCGATACGCAACGCCGTTAAGTTGCCAGCGCTTGCCGTGCTGTGCCACGCTGGGGCATGCTTCGCAGACGCCGATTTTGGGGTCGCGTAAACTGCAGGTCGGGATCCGCACCCCCAGTTCGTACAGGAGCGGCTCGGCGGCGCGACGGGCGTCCTCTGCGGTGATTTGACGCGGGTCGTACTCCAGTTCCACAGAGTTGTCCGTGTAGCGGTACTGGAGGCGTCGCACACCCCGATTCGCGATAGCGACCTTCGCCATCTCGTCGACACAGGAATCGGCTTCGGCGATGCGCTTGCGAATGTACCGAACCACGCTCATTGTGCACCCTCCTGTTGTTTGGTAGAGCCGTTCACGCGGCACTGGGGGCACAACCCGTAATACACAATTCGTGCGCCCTGAATCTCGTAGCCAGAGCGCTGTTCCACCGCCTGCTGCACGGCGTGGATAAGCCCCTCATCGAAGTCAACCACGCTGTTGCATCGCACACACACGAGATTGATGTGCGGGGTGAGGTCGGCATCGTAATGCTCTGCGCCGTCGCCCGCGTCGCCCAGCGTATGCACCAGTCCCATCGATTTGAGCACATTCAGCGTCTTATACACTGTCGCGAGGCTCAGGGTAGGGAACTGGGGCAGTAGCTGGTGATAGATCATCATCGCGGTTGGGTGGTCTTTGCTCTCGGCGAGAATCTTGCAGATGGCAACGCGCTGCGGCGTTAACCGTAGCCCTGCTTGCTTCAGCCCGATGGTCAGTCGGTTCATAGGCTCCCTCCACTGGAAAATTGTTTTCCGAAGCAAATTATACTCCATAGGATACAAGCAAGTCAAGGGGGCGCACGGGAGTATGATCCATGCACGGCATGGTGGCTGCAGAGAGACCCGATAGCCGCCGCCAACGGCGCCCCAAACCTGATTCTGAAACAGACGATGGTCGCCTATGCGCTGGAACATTGAGCGAGTTCTACAAATCTAAGAAGTATCGTTGTATGGTTAAGGCGATTTCCAATCTGCGTTATGATGCGCAGCAGTTTAAAAATAGAGGGCTCCGATCGCTGGTTACGGAGATGGCGCAAATCGTGCGCGAGCGAAAATGGCGAAGTATGAGGTTCTTATTAATGCGACGGGAAGTTTCAAGGCAGAGAGTGCCTACGCGGTTCTGATTGGAATCCTATTTCAAGTGTTTGTACAACTACAGCGGCTTTGCGCCAAAGATTTAGCCCGTCCGGAGCCGCTTCTCTCATCTGCGAGCGCGCTGCTCCGGAACAGGCGATTTGGCTTCTCATCCTTCGCAGACGCGACAGCTGAGCAACAGCTCGCGGTTGAACTCCTGCGCTGCGTTGACGCTGTACTGGTAATACAGTGACTTCACACCCAGCTCGGCGGCGCGAAGCATGAGCAAGTTAATATCACGCACTGGGGTTTCGGGATGAATCATCAGGTTCAGCGATTGCCCCTGATCAATAAATGGCTGTCGCTGGGCGGCTTGTTGCACCAGCGTCATTTGCGAGATTTCGCTGAAGGTTTTGAAGGCGTCGCGCTCTTCATCGCTCAGGAAATCCAGATGCTGCACGGAGCCGTCGTGCGCGGCGATGTCTTGCCATACTTCGTCGGTGTCTTTGCCTCGCTCGCGCAGTACCTGCTGTAGGTAGGGGTTTTTGAAGGTGGTTTTCACCTTCGCCAAGTCTTTCACATGGTAGTTGCTCATGAACGGCTCGATGGAGGGCGAGACCTGTCCGAGAATAAAAGAGGACGATTTCGTGGGGGCAATTGCGAGCAGGGTCGTATTGCGCCTGCCGTGCCCCTTGAGGTATTCTGGCTCGCCGAAGCGGCGTGCCAGTTCCATCGAGGCGTTATAGGCGCGGTCGCGTATCGTGCGGAACACCTCGGTGTTGAGGCGATAGGCGTCCATGCTCTCGATCGGAATGCGCTTAGATTGCAGCAGCGAGTGCCACCCCAACACGCCCAGCCCCAACGCGCGATGGCGCGAGGCGAAGTTGTACGCCCGTTGCATAAACGGAATATCCTTCACGCGCCGAATGAAGTCTTCCATCACCGCGTCTAAGAAGAAGACCATCGTCTCCACAGCGTCGGTGTCTTTCCACTCGTCGTAGTGGAGCAGGTTCATCGACGAGAGGCAGCAGACAAAACTCTCGTCGTTGCTGGAGGGGAGCATGATTTCGGTGCAGAGGTTCGAGGCGTAGATGGTCTTACCTAAGTTTTTGTACACCTCCACCGTGCCGTTGTTGGCGTTGTCTTTGAAGAAGATGTAGGGGATGCCGACTTCGGAGCGGGCTTGGAGCACCTTTGCCCAGAGGCGTCGTTTGTCGACATCGCCGTTTTTCATCGCTTCCAGCCAGTCGTTGCCGACGCAAACGCCCCAGTAGAGGAGCTGGATGTCGCACCCCTCGCGTTGAATCCAGAGCCACTCTTCGAGGTCGGGATGTTCGATATCGATATAGGCGGCGCACTGCCCGCGGCGGGTACTGCCTTGACTGAAGACTTCGATCATGCGGTCAAAGAGTTTCGCGAACGAGAAACTACCGTTGCTGGTTCCGTTGTCGCGGATGGGGGCGCCGCGGGGACGGAGTTTGCCGAAGTACGCCGATGTGCCTCCCCCCAGCTTGGTCATCATGCCGACTTCCGAAGCGGTGAATAAGATCGATGCCGAGTCGTCCTCGATATAGCTGCCGTAGCAAGAGATTGGCAGTCCGCGTCGCAGCCCGAAGTTCGTCCACACAGGGGTTGCGAGCGAATACCAGCCGCGCGCCATGTAGTTAAAGAACTTGTCCGCGAAGCCGTCTATGCCCAGCAGATATTCCGCGTAGTCGGCAATTTCACGGATACGTTGTTCGGCTGAGACGCCTGGCAACAGATAATCGCGCGATAAGAAGCGGCGGCTCTCCTCGTTGAGCCAGTAGAATAACGGTCTCTCCGTAGACGATGGCATAGCGATTCCTCCTGTTGGGAAATGACCCCAAAATTGAGAGACTCCTCGCCTTCTGCTCGGAATGACACCAAAATGGGGATTGGGCGTTTGCGGTTATTCCGAGCAAGGCGAGGAATCTCGCAGTTAAAACAGCTCCGTTTCGCTGAAGCTCTTCATCTTTTTGGAGTAAGTAATACTCCGTTTGTTGAAGAAGTCGTTCTCTTTGGTAGCAAGCAGCTCCTCGTCGAACCAGCGTGTGGCGGCGAGGGCATGTTCGTCGATGCGGAACAAGGGCGCGACGCCCACGCTGCGGAGCGAATTGTTGAAGCGGTTTTTCAGGAATTCGTCCACCTGATAGCGGGGCAGATAGTCGAGTTCGCCGCGCTCGAAAATCCAGTCCAGGATGCGTTGTTCGGCGGCGTAGGCGCGCTCGACCGCCTTTATGATAGTGTCTTCGGTCTCGGCGTCGAACCACTCGGGATACTCGTGCTGCAGGATACGCACCAGTTCCACGCCGAACATGCCGTGGATCTGCTCTTCCTTACTGGTGGCTTCCACGATGTTGGAAACGCCTTTGAACGCGGCGCGATGCTTATTGAACGCCATGATGATGAGGAACTGCGAGAAGAGTGAAATATGCTCCACGAATGCGGAGAAGAGCATCACGGTGAGGGCGAACTGGCGATTATCACTGCTGCGGATACCCTCTTGAGCTTGCTGCAGGTACTGGATGCGATCCATGATGGCGGGGATGCTGTGGATCTTTTCGAACTCACCGCTCAGTCCCAGCAGGTCTAACAGGTGCGAATAGGCGTTGGCGTGGCGCACCTCGCTTTCGGCGAAGGTCATGCCCACCTCGGCGATTTCGGGCTTGGGCATGCGGTCGTAGATTCGCGCCCAGAAGGTTTTTACAGAGACTTCTATTTGGGAGATGGCAAGCATCGTGTTTTTGAGCGCGTTGCGCTCGTGTGGCTCGGTGCGGGCATACCAGTCCTGCACATCGCCCGACAGAGAGAACTCGGTATGCAGCCAGTAGGAATGACGGATGGCGTCCCGGAACTTGAGCAGGTCGGGATACTCATATGGTTTCAGGTTCACCCGTTTCTCAAACAGCGCCATCGTTCATAACCCTCCATCTGTTGTAGTATTTCTCGCCAAAATGCGATTTTTCTCGCCTACAGCCACAACCTGTAGCGGTACACTCCGTTGTGGATGCGTTCGCAGTATACCCTATCCGTTGACAGCGATGTCAAGGGTTTCGAGGGGGAGAATGTTAAATTTGCCCCTAAATCTGGGGACTTAAGAGGCGTTTGAGGTCAACAGGTACTATAGGATGGGGTTAGGTGCATGCCTAATCCTGTTCCGCTTCGTGTTCGGCGTTAGGTGCCGCGTTCGCGGGGGTGGTAGCGCTCCCACGAATTTCAGGGTGGCGTATCATCCCGCCCAGATGCGCGGTGTAGCCCATCACGCCGAACACCAGCGCGTTGGCGAGCCAGACCACCAACGCGCCCGTCCATAACCCTTTCGCGCTGCGCAGTCCAACCCCCAGCGCTGCCGCAGCGAAGACTGACAGCGCCACGCCGCACGCCAGGGCGAACTTGCCCATCGTCTCGTGTTCTTCTATGAACGCTTTATCAACGCCGGGCAGATGCTCAATCACATGCTCTGCTGGTTCTCCAGTGAGGTAGGCGGGGATGCTGGTGAGCCCCACCAACAAGACCGCCACCAGAGCGGTTTTCAACAGTTCGGGGTTGCGCCGTATCAACGCCCAACTGAGCAAAAGCAGACTGAACAGCGTGCCCGTCACAGGCAGGTGATTCAGCACTAAGTGCCATTGCGCTTCATTCATCGGAACCTTTGCCTCCCTGTACAAGTATACCTGTGTGGCGCTTGAATTTGCGGCGCAAAATGGGTTATAATATAGGAGATGTTAACGCACGGACTAAACGGGTTCGACAGTGAGCGCTGGAGCACAGGCTCCTGGTTTGGCACGCGTGGGCGCTACCGTTGCCGCGTCTACGGGCGCGTGTCATGCTGGGGAGCCTGCGCGGGTCTGTGCGTATGGCTCCCCTATTTTATTGGGGGTTCAAGGAGGCTGCGCCACTATGGCTGAGGTACTGGTACTGAATCAGAACTTTGAGCCGCTGAACATCTGCACGATGCGCCGTGCCGTGAACATGGTACTCACGGGGAAGGCAGAGGTCGTGCAGACGAATGGACATTATGTGCGCACGGTGTCGGGGGGCTTTGAGGCGCCGTCGGTGGTGCGCTTGCGCTACCTGGTGAAGCGTCCCCTGCCGCAGGTGCGCGTGAGCCGCCGCGCCATCCTCGCACGCGACAACTACACTTGCCAGTACTGTGGGCATGTGTCGCGCGACTTGACCGTGGATCATGTCATTCCACGCAGTATGGGCGGCGGCGACACTTGGGAAAACCTCGTGGCGTGCTGCCGTCGGTGCAACTTGGTTAAGGGCGACCGCACGCCGCAGCAGGCGGGGATGAAACTCGCGCGCAAGCCGCGTCGCCCCACCTTCGTGCCGTACCTCAGCCTAACGCAGTACGCGAAGGCGATCACGCGCGAGGCGTGGCGCGACTTCCTGCCCGTCTACGACGGGTTCACTCCCGAAAATCTGGACTAAAACGGTTCGGTGCGACGGCATCTACACCGTCGCACCGCGTTATGCATCGCATAGCGTCCTAAATTGCTTACCCCATCCCCATATTTCCCTCTGTATCGCCCATCATGCGCGGGGGCGGTGCGCCGTTTGGGCTGGGCAGGTACAAATCCACAGGCGTCCCGAAGCGGGGCTGCGCATAAGGCAGGTGTGTACTCCCACGCGCCAGGATATGTAGGTAGTTCGCACTATTGCCCTCGTAGGGGGCGCCGTGATTCCATGGCACCCACGAACGCGCGTTGCAGTAATGGCACACGAATGACCGACGCCACCGTTCGGTCGTGTGATTGGGGTAGGAACGATGTAGCAAGTGTCCGTCGAAAAATAGCACATCGCCCGGCTCCATCGGCACGGCAATCGGCGGCGGATATTTGCGCACGACTTGTGTGAGGGTGTTCAACTCGTCGTCCAGGTGGCTCACATTTTCCACTTCGTGCAGGTCGTCAAAAGCGTTGGCGGCGTGCACATGCGCGTAGGTGTTGTTGTGTGGCGGATAAATCGGCTCGCAGTGGGAGCCTGGTACCACCCATAGGCAGCCGTTCGATTCGTCGGCAGGCTCCAGTGCCAGCCATGCGCCAATCAGCGTGTCGGGGTAGGTAGTGATGTAATAGGAATCTTGATGCCAGCCTTGTCCCCCTGTGCCTGGCGGATTGTAAAACAGCATCGTCTGCAACGCCAACACATCGGGACCGATTAACGCCTCCAGCACATCGAGGACGCGCGGATGCAGCAGCCCCCACTCCGCGACGGGGTCAACCCAGTGCAGTTGGTGAACGCGGGTGTTCTTGGCGATTTCGTGGATAGAGGCGTTTTCGGGCTGTGTAGCCGCTGTGCCTTCCCAGCGCGCCATCGCCCAGTCGAAAAGGCGCTGCACATCGGCGTCGGGCACAAGGCGGCGCACCAGCAGATACCCTGTTCGGCGATAATGCACATATTCGTCGACTTTGACCTTGTAGCGGTCGGCGCGTTCCACGGCTTTGGGCAAGTAAGGCATAGCGATTTTAAATTCGCCTGCTTTGGTGCGGTTCCTGTTTAGCGTCGCAGTGCGCGTGCGGCGACAATTGCCCCTGCGCCCACCAGCGCGCCGAGATAACCTGCCGCGGCAGTGCCTACAACGCCTGCCGCGGCGGGTCCCATCACATAGCCCAGCGAGTAGAACGAGTGAAGCAGCGCAAGGCTCACGCCACGCCGCGCATCGGGCGCACCCTCAAAGGCAGCCAGATGCACCGCAGGAAAAGTCAGTCCAAACCCGACGCCGTAGAGCGTGACCACCGCCCACATGCCTGTTGAGGGGGCGAGTAGGCTCAATCCCAGCGCGCCGACTGTGAGGAACGCCACGCCCAGCTGCGCTCGTCCCGGTGCGCCGCCCAGCAGACCCGCGCGACGCAAGGTTGCCATGACCACGATGGAGATGAGCGCAAGCAGCCCGAACAGCCGTCCACGGTAGGCAGCGTCGTAGCCCGCCTGCTGGAGCAATATAGGCAGTGCGAAGGTCAACACACCCATCGTGAAGGTCATTCCGAAAGTGATCAGATAGATGGCGCGTAGGGTCGGAAAACGCCACATCTCAAGTGGGTGGATCGACTCGCGCTGGTGGATTGGGCGGTGTGGCTCGTGCAGGAGGAGCGCAGCGACCCCAGCGACCCCCATCAGCCCCGCCACGCCCCAGAAGAGTATCGGTTCGCCGTAGTTTCGGGCAATCACACCGCCGATTGGCGGCGCAAGCAACGCGACCAGCCCGATAAGCGCGCCCACACTGCCCATCGCTCCCGTGCGGTTTGCGCGTCCGTACTCGCCCACCAGCGCGAAGAGAGCAGGCACAAAGACCGCACCTGTTGCCCCGTGTAAGGTGCGAAGAATCATCAGCCACTCCACACGCTGCGCCAGTGGATAGAGGGCAATCAGTATTCCTGCGGCGAACAAGCTAAGCGACATCGGCAACCGCCGACCAAGACGGTCGATGATGACGCCCGAATAAAAATTCGCCAGCAAGTTCGCCAGCGAATAGAGGCTCAACACCGATCCTGCTTGCGCGTCGGTGGCGCCCAGTGCGCGTTGAGTGTAGGGAGCCAGCACGGGCACAATGGCGAAAGTATCCAGAAACGCGACCAGAGCAATCCATCCGAGTGCCCAGCGCGCCGTCCACCCCGCCGCCTGTTGTGTGTCTGTCTCTGTTGGCATTCAAGGTTAAGGATACCCCCTGCGCCGCGTGGGAGGCGCATTTAGGGAACGCGGCTCTCGCGTCGCATGACCCACACGAACAGCGGCGCGCCGATCAATGCGGTAATCACCCCGACGGGCAGTTCTACAGGGCGCGCCAAGGTGCGTGCCAGCGTATCTGCCCACACAAGCAACAGCGCGCCCCCCAGCGCGGAGAGCGGAATGAGGGTTCGGTAGTCGCCGCCTACGGCGCGGCGCAGCAGGTGGGGTGTAATCCAGCCCACGAACCCGATGATGCCTGCAACAGCCACCGTCGCGGAAGTCGCCAGAGCGCCGCCCAGCAGGGTTATCCATTTCATACGCTCGACAGGAACCCCTAAATGGGTCGCGGTCTCCTCGCCTGCCGTATAAAGGTTCAACGCACGCGCCTGCGACAGGAGTGCGCCGCAGCCCAATAGTGCAGGCACACTCGCCCACTCCAAGCGCTGCCAGTCGGCGTTGAGTAGCCCCCCCAACAGCCAGTACAACACCCGTGAGAGATCCTCGCCTGCCAATACC
>NKPV01000268.1 GCA_002254605.1 Armatimonadetes bacterium JP3_11 | reverse complement strand
TCAACGCCACTGGGGGCATGCGCTCGAGACAGTAGTCTACTTAGAGTTGGAGCGTCGCGGCGCTGAAGTGGGCTATGTGCGTCTTGAAGGAGGTTACGAGGTGGACTTTTACGCACGCTACCCATCGGGCGAAGCAACTCTCATACAGGTGTGCGCAGACTGGAGCGACGAATCCACACGCGAACGCGAGCTCCGTGCTTTGGATGCAGCTCAAGCAGTTTACCCCAACACACCAACGATTGTCCTAACCTTGAATCCCCCCGCTCGCGCGGCGACCTCCCATCGGGTGATCTCTGCGTGCCGTTGGCTGCTGGAAACGCCCTAAGGGGCATGCCCAGTCCCACGCTCCTGCCTCCCGGCTCATCTGGTATAATCTTGCACCGATGAGCGAGCGGAAACGGGTACTTACGGGCGACCGACCGACGGGCAAACTCCATCTGGGGCACTATGTCGGCTCGTTGCAGAATCGCGTCAAACTCCAAGACGAGTATGAGTGCTACTTTCTGATTGCGGACCTCCATATGCTCACCACACGCCCCACGCGCGAAGACATCGAAGAGATGCGCACGAACATCCGCGAGATGGTGCTGGACTACCTTGCTGTGGGGGTGGATCCCAGTAAGTCCACGATTTACTTGCAGTCGGCGGTGCATGCCGTGTATGAGATGAACCTGATTTTCGAAATGTTGGTCTCGTTGCCGCGTCTCACACGCCTGCCCAGTCTCAAGGACATGGCGCGGGCAGCGAACATCGACGAGGAGTCCATTCCATTCGGCTTGATAGGCTATCCCGTGTTGCAGGCGGCGGACATCCTGATGCCCCGTGCGCACTTGGTGCCTGTGGGCAAGGACAACGAGGCGCATGTGGAAATCACGCGCGAAATCGCACGGCGGTTTAACTATCTGTATGGCGAGGTGTTTCCCATCCCAGAGGTCATGCTCAGCGATGTGCCGACGCTGGTGGGCACCGACGGACAGGCGAAGATGAGCAAAAGCCTCGGCAACGCCATCTTTCTCTCCGATG
>NKPV01000154.1 GCA_002254605.1 Armatimonadetes bacterium JP3_11 | reverse complement strand
TGTTTGGAAGCACCGAGCGCTTCATCCGCGAGGATACCAACTGCGACGGCATCGTAGACGACGCCGACCTGCTCACCGTGCTGTTCAACTTCGGCAGTGGGTGTTAACTTTGGATAGGGTTTGCCTCCTCAAGGGGGGCAAACCGTCCCATTGAGGCGCTTCCCAGCGACACCTATGCACACGCTCTGAGTCTAAATCTCGCTAAGTGAGGGATGTGATCGATGAGAGGAGCTTATTGGAACACGGTGTTCTGCGTATGTGGCGTACTGTTTACGGCGTTTGGCTGGTCGCAGGGGCGCATAGAGTGGCTCCTGCCCACGCTGCAGCCCGATGTGGTCGCAGTCAACGATTCAGGCAGCCATTGCGCTGTGACCACGGGCTATGGCGGAATCGGTTGGCTGAACTTATCATCAGGCGCGCTGGAGCGGCTCTATGTGACTCGGGGCTTCTACCAACATGCGGATGTGCGGGGCGATTGGCTCGCCTATGCCGATGCGCGCACCATCACGCTGCGCCGTCTCTCAACCGACCAAGTTGTGTATCAATGGAGTCTCGACAAGCGCATCAACGACCTGCGCTTCTCGCCCGATGGGATGCTGCTGGCGGCGGCGTGCGAGGACCGACGCGTACGCATCTGGCGCGTTAGCGATGGCGCTCTGGTTGCGATTCTGCCCCATACCTTCATTCCACTACGCGTGGCGTTTTCGCATCATGGACAGTGGATCGCTACCTCCGACAACGCCGGCTATGTGTTGCTTTGGAACCGAGCGAATGGGCAGTTTCTGGGCAGACGACGCCAACTCGCTTTCCTGTCCCTAAGCTTCTCGCCGAACGACGCTTGGCTGGCGAGCGGCTCAGGCGAATACGAGTATCGCGTGACGGTGTTCAATATGCAGTCCAACAGCGAGGCGTGGACGACGAATGTGTTCAGCTGGGTCTATGGGGTAGAGTTTTCGGCGGATAGCGCATCGGTGTTTGTGGGGCACTCGGGGGGACAGATTCAGCGTCGCGCGTCCAACAACGGCGCGCTGCAGGCGGTGATGAACGCCCACACCGATGTGCGTGCGTTGGATATGACCCCTGCCCGCCAGTATCTGGTATCGGGAAGCAACGCGCTGTTCGTGGATCCCAACCAGCCGCCCGTGCGCTCCTATCCCGCCGCGGTGCAGGTGTGGGATCCGAACACGAACGCCCTGCTCGCTACCCACTATGGCGACCACACTACCGCCGCGATTCGTCCGATGAGTGTGGCGGTGCTGCCCGATGGCACGAGAGTCGCCGTCGGCGATCGGTACGGCGCTATCCGCTGGTACGACGCACGCACAGGTGCGCTGCTGCACACTTTCCAGGCACATAATGCGGGCATCGGCTCGCTCGCCGTATCGCCTAACGGGCAATACCTGATTTCGGGGGCAGACGACGGCACAGTGCGCGTCTGGAACACAGCGACGAACCAACTCATCCACAGCGTACAAGTTCCCAATAGCGTACGGATGCGCCGTGTGGCGGTCTCACCCGACGGAACCTACTTCGCCGCGCTGAGCTATCGCAACAGCGTTCTTCCCGTTTGGCGACTGGATACAGGGCAGCTGGTCAACACCTTGTCCTTGGGAGACGGCGAGCGTAGTGCGGCGATGGATTTTGACTTCACCGCCGATAGCAGCGCCATCGTCACGGGGGGACTGAGCAATACCGTGCAGATGGTCGACATCCAAACAGGCGATTTGATTCAGCAGCTGGAGTTCGATCTGTCGGATATTCACCTCACGCGCGTGTCGCCTAACGGGCGATGGCTACTGGTGAGCGGGAGCAACAACGCCTTTCTCTGGGACTTGGTGGAAAGCAGGATTGTAAACCAGTTTGATGGCTTCGTCGCATCGGACGCAGCTTTTCTGCCCAGTTTGCAAGCGGTGGTGACGCTGGGGGATCAAGGGATTTGGTTCTGGCGCTATTCAACAACATCTGGCAACTCAGCGGGAGAGCCGATTTGGCCGCTGCGCAGCAGTGCAGAGCGGTTCAGTCTGAGCGTGCCTGCCAACGAGCGTTACCTCTACTTGGCGCACGAGGGCGAAGGCATAGCTGCGTGGCGGCTGCCCAACCCTGCCGACATCGACCGCAACGGCTGCGTGGATGACGCCGACTTGCTGACCGTGTTGTTCGCGTTCGGTCAGACCGACGCCACGCCCGCCGATATCAATCTCGACGGCGTCGTGGATGATGCAGACCTGTTAGGGGTGCTCTTCAACTTCGGTGATGGATGCTAAGGAGGTTCTCGAAGATGAAAAGGGATCTGTGCATCGGATTCATGATAGTCTTATTGAGCATCAGCAGCGCGCAGACGCCGCAGCTGGTGCAAGTCTCAACTTTGCCAGCCTCAGCCGCGCTTGGGATTAGCGCAGATGGTCAGCATGTAGTGGGTGGGAGCCTAGCTTGGAACGCGAACACCCCTGCCTTCTATTGGACTCCCTCCCGGGGCGAACTTCGTTTGCCGTTACCTGCCGGCGCGCGGCAAGCGATTGCGCGCGGGGTTTCCGACGATGGGAGCGTCATCGTGGGCGAGGCGTACTACGACACGGGCATCCCCATTCGCCCGATTGTCTGGCGTGCTCCAAACTACCAGCCGATGTTACTACCCTCGCCCAACGTCTATCAGGAAGGCATCGCCTTCGGTGTTTCAGGCGATGGGCGTCTGATCGCCGGGCGCTTCACAATTGCTAATGTGCGCTACTTTGCGCTGTGGGAAAATGGTGTGTTGAACACCGCGCTCATCACAGTTCCGGGCGAGTTCCGCAACATCTCACGCGACGGTGTGCCGATTGGCGGGCTGCAAACCGGAGGGTCGGTGCGCTGGACCCCGCGACGCGGATTCGAAGTGTTGGGAGGCATCCACGCCTACGCCGCCTCGCTGGGCGCACACCATGTGGCGGGATCTACCGCCGATATCGTCAACGGGTTAATGGGAAGCTACTGGGATTCCTGCGGACAAATCAGCTTAGGACGCTTCAACAATCTCCAAACGGAGCTCTACGCGATCAGCGACGACGGGCGCATCGCAGCTGGTACTGCAGGACGCGGACAGTTCGCCATCCGCTGGAAACGCGAACGCGGGTTCCTCGACGGCTGGGAAAACTTGAACACGACTTTCGCGCCCTACCTGGGTGGGCGAATCTTGGGAATCGTGTTCGATATGTCGGCGGATGGACGCTACCTCGTCGGACGGATGGGGACGTATCAGGGCGTTTTTGCCTTCCGATTGGACACGGCAGGATTGTAAGGAGGTTTCACGATGCGAATCGCACTCACGCTAAGCTGTATGTGGATGGTATTGGCGTTTACGCCTGCGCAACGGCTCTACCTTTTACCGAAACCCAACGACTCGAACACCCTCTATTGCACGCCGACCCTCATTTCGCGCAACTATCAAGTGCTGGCGGGCATTTGTTTCAGTCGGGCAAGTGGCAGCTACGGCGTCTACTGGCAAAACGGTCAGGTCTGGCTCCTGCCTGCAATCCCGGCGGCGATTACAGCCGACGGACGGCGAATTGCGCTGGGCGGCGGCTACTGGGAGAACGGTGTACATACACTCATCTATCCGCAGAACCCGAACCGCACGGTCGCCCCTGCCTCGATGACCCCTGATGGACGGGTGATTATCGGGCGCATTCAAGCAAACGAGGGCGTTCGCACCTTTCGGTGGGCAGAGGGTGAGGGACTGGATGTCCATCGCGCGTCGATCGACCAGCCGCGCTGGGTTCGCCCCGACGGCAACCGCATCTACGGCGCCATCTTCCTTGGCGACTCCACCACGCAATGGGCGCCCTATTACACTGACGATCTGTGCACTTACGAACCGCTGGTAGAGCAAGGCGCTCCCTACGGCGATGTCATCGCGGTCTCCGACGACGAAGCGTTCGTGCTCCTGCGTTCAACCCAAAAGAGCTGGCTCTGGGTTCAACCCGAAAGAACCGCCTACGAGGTCGATCTCTTGCCCGACGCACGGCGCATGTTCGCCCTGACAATGGACGGCGACGGCGTGGTCTACGGGCTTGCGCAGGGGTCGGGTTGGAACGCCGCCTTCCGCTGGTCGTTACAGCGCGGCTCGGAAAACCTAAACAATCTGTACCCATGTGTG
>NKPV01000020.1 GCA_002254605.1 Armatimonadetes bacterium JP3_11 | reverse complement strand
GGGTAAAACTAAACCCGCCTCTCCCACGCGACGGGAGAGGGGACGGGAGTGAGGGTAAAACTAAACCCCCCTCTCCCACGCGGTGGGAGAGGGGACGGGGGTGAGGGCACTTGATTTTTGATGCTTCTGGAAGGTATCATTAAGGTTTGCCATATGGCACAATCGCAGCGTGGGCGAGAGACGAGGGGCGTCGGAAGCGCGTTGGGCTTCCGCGCTCTTTGACGCGTTCAGAGCAGACCCACACGCCCAAAAGGACGGTGAACGGATGATTTATCCAGAGACAGACGAACTCAATCAGTATCCACGCTACATTCTGGCGATGCTTGCTGCCGAGCGCGCGCGCCTGCTACGCGAGGGCGCAAAACCGCTCGTGCCCGTCGACGGACTCGACTTCAATCCGCTGACCGTCGCCTTGCAGGAAATCGCCGAAGGCAAAATCCGCCCCCGTATCGTCGACGAAGAACGCGGTATCGTGGAAGTGGTTATCCAAGGACCTGAGCATACCTGGCAAGTCGCACGCGATATCAAACAACTTAGTAAACAGACCGAAGAAGACGAGGCGTTCGTAGAAGAGGCGATGCAGTTCTACGAGCAGGAGACAACCCTACGCGAGTAGCCATAATCTACTATGGCGATGAGCAAACCTGACTACTATGAGGTACTGGGCGTCGAGCGAAGCGCAAGTCCAGAAGAGATCAAGGCGGCGTTTCGCAAACTGGCGCGCCAGTACCACCCCGATGTCAACAAAGACGACCCCCAAGCCGAAGAGCGGTTCAAACTTATCAACGAAGCCTATCAGGTCCTCTCTGACCCTGAATCCCGCGCGCTGTATGACCGATTCGGGCACGCGGGAACGCACGGCACGCCTTCTGGAGACCCGTTCGGGATGGCGGAGAACCTGTTCCAGATGTTCTTTGGGGGTGGGGTTGGCGTCGCGACACGCGGTCCCATCGATGGCGCCGATCGCCGCGTAGACCTCACCATCACGCTGGAAGAGGTGCTGCACGGCGCCGCCCGTACGATTGAAGTGGAGCGGCTGCGCCTATGTCCCCGCTGTAGAGGCGTCGGCGCCGAGCCAGGCACAACCCCCGAACGCTGTCCCGATTGCGCCGGTTCAGGGCGCATGCGCTTCACGCAGACCACGATTCTCGGAACCGTGACGCGCGTTGTGCCCTGCGAACGCTGCCACGGCGAAGGGGAGATTATCCGTACCCCATGCCGTCAGTGCCACGGCGAGAAACTTGTGCGCCAACGCGACACCCTCACCGTCAACATCCCGCCTGGGATCGAAGACGAAACCGCTATCCTGCTGCGCGGCGAGGGCGATTCGGGACTACGCGGCGGACGCAACGGCGACCTCTATGTGGTCGTCCATATCGCGCCCCATCCTCGCTTCAAACGGCGCGGCGATGACCTTGCGACTCAACTCAACCTGACCTATCCGCAGCTTGCGCTGGGCGACGAAGTCGAAATCGAAACGCTGGACGGCAAAGTCGCGCTGGAGATTCCCGAACTGACGGAACCCTACAGCGAACTGATCCTCCCCGGACGCGGCTTGCCCAACCCACGCACAGGCAAGCGCGGCGACCTCTATGTGCGCATCGGACTGAAAATGCCTAAAAAGCTCACCGATGCCCAACGCAACCTGCTCCGCCAGTATGCCGAGCTAAGCGGTACGCGCCTCAAAAAGTACGCCAGCGCGGAACCGAGCAGCTTCTTCGAGAAGGTCAAGCGCAGCATTAAGAAGGAGGACTGAACCGTGCGCCAAATCGCTTCGGTGGGCATCCTGGTGGCGGATGTCGTCGCCAAGCCCGTGAGCCACTATCCAGAACGCGGCGTGTGCGCCCATGTAGAACGGATGGAACTCCATGTGGGCGGCTGCGCCTCGAATGTCGCGCTGGCGCTGGCAAAACTGGGGCTGCCAGTGTGCCTCGTCGGTAGGGTGGGACGCGACCCGTTCGGCGATTTTCTGCTCACCGAACTGCAACGCTACGGGGTAGATACGCGCGGCGTGCAGCGCAGCGCCACCGCAGGCACCTCCAGCACCATGGTGATGGTGCATCCCGACGGCGAACGCTCGTTTATCCACCACATGGGCGCGAACGCCGAGTTTTGCCCCGACGATATCGACTGGGAACTCATCCGCGACTGCGCGATTTTTCATCTGGCAGGCGCGTACCTCATGCCCCGCATGGACGGCGAACCTGCCGCGCGTGTGCTGCAGGCGGCGAAACAGCGCGGGATGATGACTTGCTTGGACACCACATGGGACGCCAGCGGACAGTGGATGCGCCTGCTCCAACCCTGCTTGCCTTACTTAGACTATATCACCCCAAACTACAGTGAGGCAAGTATGCTCACCGGCGAGACCGATCCCGAAAAAATCGCCGACCGCCTCGTGGAAGCAGGTGTAGGTACTGCGGTTATCAAGATGGATGCCCAGGGGTGCTTCGTCAAAAATCGCGCGGAAGCCTTCCACCTACCCGCTTGCAAAGTAGCAGTGGTCGATATGTTAGGCGCAGGAGATTGCTTCACAGCAGGCTGGCTCGCAGGCATTTCGATGGGCTGGGATTTACGCCGCACGGCGCGGCTGGCGAACGCCGTCGGTGCACTCTGCGTGTCCGCACTCGGCGCCACAACAGGGGTCAAGCCGCTCGCCGAAACGCTGCAGTTTATGGAGCAAAACTGCACCGCTTAAAAACAAAACGCCCCCTGAAAAGCAGGGAGCGAATGTTTTTCAAGCAACACAAACAAACTTACTTGCGGCGTCGGCGCAGTGCCATCAATCCGACCAGCCCAGTGCCGAGCGCTATCATGCTCGCAGGCTCCGGAACAGGCACCACGCTCACGGTGAGAATATAGCCGCCGACCTCGCTGTGAATGGCACCTTCATAGTAGGAAATATCGTTGCGTCCTGAAGCACCGTGATACCCCGTAATCGCGATGTAGTAATCGCCGCTTCGGTCTGCCTGCCAGCGGATGGCGGAGCCGAAGCCGTTGCCGGCATCGTCGTTCCACACAATCGCGGCGCTGCCGCTCCCATCAAACAGCGCCATTACGGTGTCAGGCGCCGTGTAGTTGGTCGCAATCGGGAAAGTAATCGCCGTGAGCCAGTCGCCTGCTTCCAAGCGAATCTTGAAAAAGTCGCTGTCGTTTAGTCCGAGGCTCAGGACACCAACATCCGCATTCGGCGGCGTGTTGCGCAAGTTATAGATTACCATATCTGCAGTGGCGCGCGTGTCGTTCGGTTCCGTCTCGCTGAAAAGCGCGAACGCGTTCACGCTCATCAACGCGCTCAGTGCAACAATCGCCAGTCGCTTCATAGTCATATCCTCCTTTCCGGGTGTCCCGGTACTGCGTGCGTAGGGGGCAAACCTACGCTGAGAATAGTATAGCACAAAATTCGCCCCAATGTCAAGAAGGCGACACCAGTTTCCCCCAAAAACTCGCAAATTTGCGGGGGAAAGAGCGTATTCAGCAGTGTTTCATCGGGTTCCCTACTTTCGGGCTGGGGATGAGAGTGCTTCGAACCCTATTCCAGCTCCAGTGGCGGCTGGATGGCGACGCCTGACACCGACAGCCCCAGATGCGCATAGGCGTGGGGTGTGGCGACGCGCCCACGCGCGGTGCGTTGCAAAAAGCCCAGCTGCATCAGAAACGGCTCATACATATCTTCGATGGTGCCCGCATCCTCTTGCACTGCGGCGGCGAGCGTCTCTAAGCCCACAGGTCCCCCGCCAAACTTCTCGATAAGGGTGCGCAGGATTTTGTGATCCATCTCGTCCAGCCCCAACGGGTCAACGCCGAGCCGCTGGAGAGCGTCTTGGGTGATTTCGAGCGTGATGACCCCGGTGCCCAGCACCTGCGCGAAGTCGCGCACGCGACGCAGCAGACGGTTCGCGATGCGCGGCGTGCCCCGCGAGCGTTTCGCAATCTCTTCCACTGCTGGCTCCTCAATCGCCGTTTGCAGAATCCGTGCCGAACGGCGGATGATCTGTGCCAACTCGTCGGGGGTGTAAAGCTGGAAGTAGTGCACGATTCCGAACCGATCGCGCAAGGGGGAGGTGAGTAGCCCCGCGCGGGTCGTCGCGCCCACCACCGTAAACGGCGGCAAGTCCAATCGCAGTGAGCGCGCCCCAGCCCCTTTGCCTAACACAATATCGATCTGAAAATCTTCCATCGCAGGGTACAAGACTTCCTCTACCGCGCGCGCGAGGCGGTGGATTTCATCAATAAACAGCACTTGCCCCGGCTCTAAACTGGTCAAAATCGCCGCCAAGTCGCCCGGACGCTCAATCGCAGGACCCGATGTGATATGTATCGGAGCCCCCATCTCGTTCGCAATAATCGTGGCGACCGTCGTTTTGCCCAGTCCAGGCGGACCGAACAGCAGCACATGGTCTAACGCCTCGCTGCGCGCCCGCGCCGCTTGAATGAAAACGCTCAGGTTCTCTTTGAGCTGTTGCTGCCCGATGAACTCGCTCAGGCGTTGGGGGCGCAAGGTCGCCTCGCTTGCCGCCTCCTCCAGACGGCGTGCAGGGTCTACGATACGAGTCGCCGAATCGTGCTTGGGCATAAGCAATTCGATTGTACCTGTTGCGGTACACGGGATTCACTATGGCGAAGACCGACTACTAGAAGTCTTGAAGCCCCGCTCCCTTCGCGTCGTCGTGAAGCACTATGCGCGCGGAGGCGTCGGGCTGGAAGCCGAAGCCGTCCGAATTACCGAGATCTCCAACGAGGCGCCATAAAAGCGCATGATGTATAATTGACACGCGGGGGAGTAACCTCATCGAAGAAAATTCTTGTCGGGAACTCTTCCGATTAAATACTCGTAAGAGCAGAAGGAGGAATGCCATGTCACGAAGTAGGGGAAGTCGCGGACACAGTTATGAGGGAGAGTCACAGAATACGCTGCTGACCGGCGTGATTTTGCTGGGGGGGATTCTGTTTGTTATTGCAGCTGCCTGGTGGTTCTGGAACTACAGCAAGAGCCAAGCGATTCAGACGCCTGTGATGGTCGGCGCGGGGTTCGATGTGAGTCAATCGGTCAGTCGGGAGCAGAAGCTGCGTGGGGTAGCGTTTCTGAACAAACTGGTCGGTACCGTCCTGCCGACGCGCACGCCCATCAAAATCTGGCGCTACGCAGAAACTATGGAAACGATTCATCAAAGCCGCCCCATCGCCTCAAAAGAACTCAACACCGTCACACGCAAGATGATTGAGAACTACATGGGCACCTGGGGGACGCGCCCTGACAAAGTGATGCAAGACTTCCAGCGCTACCTGCAGCAGCTCCCCGATCGCAGAGCCATCTTATGCCTGTTCACCGACGGCGAATGCCACTCGCCGCAGGAAACCCGAGCCATTGCGAACCAACTTGCCCAAGACCCCCAGGTCGTTGCGGTGGTCGTTGGACCGGTACTCGATAAATATCGCGCCTCGGTGGAGAACGACTACTACGAGCCTTTGAATAATGCAGGCAAACTGCTTGTATTTGGCGAAACGGACGCCTATGACGCGCTGGATCGCCTCAAGGAACGCTTGAAAGCACTGGATTCGAAAACACAGGAGAATTAGGGGGTAGACTATGCAGCACGAAGAGTTTCGGGACGACAGCCCGCAGGATATTCAGCCAATTGATGCCACCCATGCAGCAGCCCATCTTCCCGCGTCGGAGGGTGCGCCAGAGTCGCCAGAAGCAACCGAACAGGGGTCGCCAAACGGGCAACTGCAAGGGGGTACGCCTCTGCGCCCCCCGGGCGATGGGACAACATTTGACCTGACAACGCCAAGCTCTTTAATTGAACCGTATCCCGCGTCGGCGCCGTTCTGGCATGGGAAGTTGGAACCGAATGTGTTCTACGAGACGCCCCTGATTGTGCATCAGCAGTTAGCGGACGCCGAGCGCATCGTGTTGCAGATGGAATCGTACCTGCGGAACACGGGCTACGAAGTCGAGGCGAACGAACTGCGCGTCAACTACACGCAGTGGGTCAAAATCCCCGCTACCCAGTACGAGCAACTCCGCCACGAACTGGAACCACTACGCCTGAAATACTTGAATGCGCTCCAAAAGACTCAGGAAGAAATCGAGCAGGCACAAACGGCTTTCGTCAGGGCGATGGCAGCGGCGAAAATCCCGTTCCCCGAGTCGCCCAAACCGAAAAAGCGTAGCAAAAACCCGCCGCCCCAAGAACCGATCAGCCCAGAGCTGGTCGAGCGCGCCCTCAAAGCCGATTTCGCCAACGACGATGAGGTCTGCGGCGAGCAGGGCGTCGCGCCGATGTCGTCCAAAGGCAATGTATGGGTCACTGTCGGGCAATGGATCTTCGAGTTCGTTGCGCCCCTCGCAGCAGGGTTGCTGCTGGGTATCAACCTCGGCGTCATCGTTGGACTGCTGAGCCTGGAGGTCATCCAACGCGGCGAGGCGCTCTGGCTGGTCGCGGTCGCGGCGGTTATCGGACTGTTCGTGGAGAAATTAGTGGGCAATACCGCCTATGCACTGGCGTCTTCGGCAGCCCAAGCCAGCGAGCGACGCGACACGGGTGAAAAGGCGGTGCCCTTCCCCACGATGTATTCTAAATTGCGCGTCGGGTTCTTCATCCTCGTAATCTTCATACTCACTATCGCAATTGCCACTGTCGATGCGTTAGGCTTGCATATGCTTTACGAGGAGCGTCAACGCGACATCGCAAGCGGATTGGGCGGTGGAGCGGAAAGCACGCCCGTTCCGTTGTGGGTCTTCTTCATCGCGGGACTGATTATCAGCGCGCCCTATATCATCTATAAATCGGTAAAGGGTTGGCGTGAGCCAGAGATACGCCAGCGTGAGGCGCGCATCACTTATCTCCACTGGAAACATGTTGAATTGCGGCGCGAGGAACCCACCGTGCAAGACGCTTTCGCCAAAGCGCGGGAGGTACAAAACCTCTATGACCGGCGCGACTGGCTCTCAGGGGAACTGGAGCATCTCGAGGCGCGGCTCGACGCCGCCCGCACCGAATGTATCGGCAGCACGCAGAAGTTCCGCGAGTACTGGGAAGACCTGGTCGCTTGGCTCCGCAGCGGGCGCGCATCTGATGCCCATGAGCCGCCGCGTCGCAACGGCGTCTATCGCTCCCGCCGCGCCCCAAACGAAACGCTGCTCCATAAGCTACTTAACTGGTTTCGGAGGTAGGGCATGGGCGTGCGGCTGCTGTTCGGGGCGATTGGACTGGGCGTTGCACTGCTGACCGCATGGGGGCTAAACGCGCTTTTTGAAACCCTGAACACCCCCACGCTGCTGGCAGGCAACCGCGTGCTGCTGTTTGAAACGAATGATGTCATCGCCGAGCGACTGGAACAAGCAGGCGCGCAGTTTGGCGACCCGCAATTCTCCCTCGCATGGAACAACCGCAACGACTTAGACCTGCATGTGATCGACCCTGCTGGCAACCACATCTGGTATCGGCAACGCACCAGCCCTACTGGCGGCGAACTCGATGTGGATGCCAACGCCGACGCCGTGCGCGCCACCAACCAACCGGTGGAGAATATCTATTGGCCACCTGATAATGCCCCCGAAGGTACTTATACGGTCTATGTGCATCACTACGCCAATCACGGCGATCGCGACCCCACGCCGTATACGCTTCGCATCACGGTGAACGGTCGCGTGCGCGAATTTCAGGGCAGCCTGAAGCACGGGGAAGAGAGCCAGCGGATAACCGTAGACCCACGCGATATTGGAGATTGGTACCCCTTGCCTGCAGAGCGGAGCTACTGGGCGCTGCTGGTGATGAGCAGCTGGGGCGCGGCGCTGGGGCTGCTGCTCGCACTGGGACTGCGCCTGCCGCAGGCGTTTTTCAAGCAAGTCGATCGTGCGGAGTTTCGCGTGGGACGCATCGTGTTGAACGCGCTGGCGGGCATGGTTCTGGGCGCGATAGCAGGCTTTTTGGGGCAGTTGCTGTTCGGCTGGCTCAGCGGGTTGGGCGAGGATGTGGCGCGCCTAATCGGGCTTCTCACCCTCGGAGGCTTCTTGGGCTATGGACTGGCGCACTCCACGCCGAACCTCCCTGTGAACCCCGCACGCTGGGCGGGAATCGTCGCCGGTGCGCTCGGCTTGTGGCTCTACGGCTGGGCAGTCCAGAACTACTCGGACGCAACGGGACGCTGGCTCGTCGCCGCCTTGCTCGGCTTAGCAATCGGGCTGATGATTACCATCCCGCTCTGGCGCATGCGCTACGCAGTGATACACTCCGGCAGTTCCATTAGAGCGGATCGGCTCGGCAAAGCCTATCGCCTTCGGGCAGGACGCTGAGCGCAATCCAATAACAAGGAACCGCTGCTCCATATCAGAACAGGCTCGGTACCGTCGGGTCGATAGCGACATCCAGCAAGATAGGTTGCGCCGACTGCAGCGCGCGCGGAATCGCTTCCTCAATCGCTTCGGGGGTGGTGATGCGCTCCGCCGCGACACCCATCCCGTGCGCCAACTGCACCAAATCCAGATGCGGCACATCCAACCCTTGCATGCGTCCCTCGTAGCCCGGGTAGAACGCCATCGTGAAGCTTTTGAGAATATTGTACGCGTTGTTGTTCAGTGTCAGGAACAGCACGGGGACGTTCTCTTCGCGCGCGCTCCAGAGCGCCTGAATGGAGTACATCGCGGAGCCGTCTCCAATCACGCACACGACGGGGCGTTCGGGCTGCGCCATCTTGATGCCAATCGCGGCAGGCATCGCCCACCCCAGTCCACCGCTGGCGGAAGTGTAATAGTCGTTCGCCGGACCCAGCCGCACAAACTCGCGCAGGCACAAACTGGACGAGACCGCTTCGTCTACAATCACCGCGTTTTCAGGGAGGTGGCGTGCAAGTGTATGCAGTACGAAAAACGCGCCCATCTTGCTGCGCGCGCGGGTGGCTTCCGATCGGCGACGCGCCTCTTCCACTGCGCGGGAAGGCAGGGTGTAAGTACGCTGGGGAACCCGACTCGCCAATTCTGCTAATGCGCACCGAATATCCCCCACGAACGCCCGCTCCACAGGGGCGCGGGTGGCTTCTACGGGGTCGTCCGTGATAAGCATCGCGCGCACGCCCGGAGGCAACATCCCGCCTGGGAAATAGGGATACAACAAAAACACCGGCGCACCGACCACCAATACAAAATCGTGTTGGCTGAGCGTTTGCATCAGGCGCGGGGTGGCGGGCAACAGCATCCCCTCGTAAAGCGGGTGATTCGTGGGGAACCCCAAGCGGGAATTGAGCGGGGCGTGATACACCGCGCACCCCAGCCGCTCCGCGAGCGCGACCGCCTCAGAGACCGCATTGGCGCCCCCAACCCCTGCCCCCACTACCAGTGCAGGCTTCTGGGCAGACGCCAACGCCTCGACCAGCGGCGTCAAATCTTGGGGCGACCCCGGAAGATGCACAGGTTTCGTACGCGGCGGCTCGGCGGGCGCGTCCCAGAAATTCATCGGGATCGAGACGAACACCGGTCCGCGCGGCGGCGTCATCGCGAGGTGATAAGCCTGCTCCAGCGCATCAGGGACATCGGCGGCATGTTTGACCTCATATGCCCACTTCGTCACGGGGCGCGCCATCCCCACCAGGTCGCCCGACAGCAGCGGCTCATGAAAAATATGGCGCGTGTCCTGTTGTCCGCAGGTGACAAGCAACGGCGAGCGGTTTTTGAGCGCGGTGAACAGCACGCCCATCGCGTTCCCTAACCCAGGCGCGACATGAAGATTAACCAGCGCCGGCTTGCCGCTCGCCTGCGCGTAGCCGTCTGCCATCGCCAGCGCGATGCTCTCCTGAAGCGCCAACACATAACGCACGCCTTCAGGAAGCCCTACCAGAAACGGCAATTCCGTCGAACCGGGGTTGCCAAAGAGATACCGAATGTCCCGCGCCCGCATCCACTCGAAGGTCGCCTCGCGAATATTCATAACCGCACGATTCGAACAGGCGGTCAGATTTCCTGCCGCCTCAGCATACAATCCCCACAACCCCCTAAAGAACTTCTCCACCCCTGCCGATAATCCCCACAGCAAATTTGCGGAGTATCTCCCAACAGGGGGTCAACGGAATGAGTCTGAGAATAAATACGAACATCCAGTCGCAAAATGCGCTGCGGAATGTGAGCCTCACTTCGGATATGATGGGGCGCACCATCGAACGGCTGGCGTCGGGGCTGCGCGTGAATCGCGCTGCGGACGATCCTGCTGGATTGATTATTTCGGAGAACCTGCGCGCACAAATCACAGGGCTGCAGCAAGCCGTCAACAACGCCCAAGACGCGGTCAACATGATTAAAACTGCTGAAGCCGCGCTGGACGAGGTACATAACGCCCTGCGCACGATGCGCCAACTGGTGCTGCATGCCGCCAACACAGGTGTCAACGACTACTCTGCGCTGCAGGCAGACCAGACTCAGATCCGCGCCCTTGTGGACAGTATCAACCGAATTGCGGAGCAAACCTCCTTCGGCACGAAGAAACTACTCGACGGCACTTCGGGCATCAGTGCGGCTGTAACGAGCCCCACGCGCATTTCGGGCATCTTTATCGGTGGGATTTTCAACAACTTCGCCACCGACAGCGGCGCTGTGACACTGCAGGTCACCACGGCTGCTACACGCGCGACCGTAATTGGCACGCGCACCTTCGCGACAGGCACGACGCTCGCCAGTTTGATGGGCACGCCCGAAGGGAATGTGGTCATCAACGGCTACACCATCACCGCCGACGCCGACGAAACCGTCGGGAGCTTCATCGACAAAATTAACGCCGTCTCGCATATCACAGGCGTAGTCGCCAACTATAACGATAGCACGCGCCAAATTGAGCTGCGCCACCGCGAGTACGGCTCGCAGTTCCGAATCAATCTCAACGACACCGTAGGCATTATCCTGAACGCGCCAGGCTCGCAATCGGCGACTGGTGTGGACGCCGTCGCCACAGTCATCGCCAACACGGTGAACGGGATCCAGACCGTCACCTTCACGGGCGGACAGGCGACGGGCGACTCGGGACTGCGCCTGCGCGATGGCTACGGCAATGTCATTATGCTCACCGAAGCGGGCAACGACACCAGCCTCGCCGCCGCGCAGGTGGCAATCGTCACCGCAGGGCTGCTCCAGTTTCAGGTCGGCGCAAACGCAGGGCAGTTCGTGCGATTCTCGCTGATGGATGTCAACGCTGCAAAACTGGGCACGACCGTTGTGCCTGGGCAAAGTCTCGCCACCATCGACATCACACAGCCCAACTCCACCGACAATGCGTTGCGCATCATCGATGCTGCAATTGGCGAAATCTCCAAAATGCGCGGCGACATGGGCGCGTTCCAACGCTATATCCTGGAAAGCAATATCCGCTCGCTCAATGTCGCCCGCGAGAATGTGATGGCAAGCGAATCGACTATCCGCGACGCCGATTTCGCACTGGAGATTTCGAACTTTACCAAACAGCAGATCCTGATGCAGTCGGGCATGTCGGTGCTGGCGCAAGCGAACTCGATGCCGCAGACCGTGCTGCAACTGCTGCAACGGCTCTAATCGGCGCTCTCCCGCGCCTTTTGGAGGGCTTCCTGCATAACGGCGTGTAAAGGGGCGTTGTGTTGCACGGCGAGCGCGGCGCAGTCCTCGTATTCTGGCGCGAGATGAACCACCCGCTCGCCGTCAAGCGCCCGCTTAACCCGCACCCTCCCGAACGCCGTCTCGACTTGCAGATGGTCGCGCTGCAGACAGCGGCGGTTCATCAGGCGATAACGCACGCCCAGCGTCGGCGTCTCACGCAACAGCAGGCTTATTAACGCGTCGGCATGCTCTGGCGACGCCAGCACCGTAATCTGTACGCCGGGGCGGTTTTTCTTCATCTGCACCGGCGTAAAGAACACATCGAGCGCGCCCTCCGCCAGCGCGCGCTCCATCACATAGCCCAGTTGCTGCGGCGTCGCGTCGTCCAAGTGCGTCTCAATCTGCACGATGCTTTCCCAGTCGCCTGCGGGCGATTGAAGCGCGTCGGTCGACTCCCCCACAAACAGACGCAGGAGGTTCGGCAGGGGGCGGTTTGCATGCCCTGCGCCATACCCGACTTGCTCCCAGCGCATGGGGGGCTGCAGTCCGAATCGATGGCTCAGCGCCACGGCGAGCGCTGCTCCCGTGGGGGTGACGGTCTCGCCCTGAATGGGGATTCCGTAGGTCGGCATGCCGCGTAATAACTCCACCACCGCCGGCGCCGGCAGGGGCAGCGCTCCGTGCGCCGCCTGCACGAATCCGCGTCCCATCGGCAACGGCGAACAGACAATCCGTTCCACACCCAGCGCGTGGAACCCCCAACACGCGCCCACCACATCCAGGATCGCGTCTATTGCGCCTACCTCGTGGAAATGCACGCGGTCAGGCGTCGTGCCGTGCACCGCCGCCTCCGCCTCCGCAAGACGCGTAAACACCGCAGCGGCGTTTTGCTTCACGCTCGGGGGCAAATCGCCCCGCTCGATAATCTCCAGCACATCGCTCAGGTGGCGATGGGGTTGGTCTTCGTCGTGGGTGATGTAAACGCGCCGCGCGTAGATGGCTTCAATCTCCACGCGCTCGCTGCGCCACTGCCATCCTGAAATCGGCAGCGTGCGCAGCGTATCGAGCAGTTCCGTTTCCGAAACGCCCGCCTCAATCAGCGCAGCGAGCGTCATATCGCCCGCAATCCCTCCGATACAGTCCAGATAAGCGAGTCTCATAGGATTTCTATAACCTCCTGTGCGGCGCGCTCGCCCGATTCGATCGCCCCATTAATGTACCCCATCCAGCGCGTGGCGGTCTCCGTGCCCGCCCAGAAGATTCGTCCGATGGGTTGGCGCAGCGCGTGCCCGAACTGCGTCCATGCACCGGGCGGAAAATGCGCTCCGTAGCACCCGCGCGACCAGGTTTCTGCGCTCCAGTCGTGGTCTATGTAAAGTTCTGGTTGGGCAGCGCGCTCGCCAAAGTAGCGTGTGAGGCACTGGAGCGTCGCCGCGCGCCGCGCCTCGAAACCGGCGGCGCTCATCCGCCGCGCCGAAGCACCCTCCATAAAGCCCAAGAGTATCCCACACGAGCCATCGGGTGGCGAGTTGTCGAACACCAGATGCAACGGCTCCAAGTCGCTGGTCACGAAGCCGTTAAGCCCGTAATCCCGCCAGAAGGGACGGTCGTACACGGCGAAACACTTAATCACGGAGCCGTTGGGGAGGCGTTGGGTAAGTTGGTCGCGTGCGGGGGGCAGGGGCGGGTCATACTCGATGCGCCCAGCCAGCGTGGGCGGTACCGCGACAATGACGGCGCGCGCGGTGTAAATCGCCCCCGACTGCGTGGTCGCCGACACGCTCTCCCGATGCTGCCGAATCTGGCGCACTGGCTGATTGAGCTGTACGCGTGCGCCCAGAGGCTCCGCGAGGCGCAACGCGAGGCTCTGCGCACCCTCGGCGAATCGGTCCTGCTGGGCACCGCCGCGCGTATTGCTGAGCCGTTCCACACCTCCGCCCGAATGGATATAAAACAGCGCGTGCAACAACGAGAACTCAAACGGCTCGGCGGCAAACACGGCTTCCGAAAACAGTTTCAGCCCCCAACGCCCCACACGCGTACGCAGGCTCTGCTCAATCCAACTCGCGAAGGTCATCGAGTCCCAACACGCGGCGAGCGGCGCCTTCCACGGAGCGTCTAACGGAACCTGGTGCGCCATCTTATCGAGCTTCGCGATGGCGCTGCCGAAATCTAATAGAGGCAAGATCCCCAGTTTCGGGATGGTTCCTGCGTAGCGGCGTGCCTGCCCGCCAAAATAGACGAGGCTCTCGCCCTCGGTGTAGGTGGGGAACAGCGTGAGCTGTAGGCGCTGCGCGAGGGCATAGGCGCGCTCCTGTGTAGGTCCCAGCCACTGCCCGCCCAGGTCAATCCAGCAATCGGGGGCGATTGCGTGGCGCAGCAAGCGTCCACCGACCCGCTCACGCGCCTCCAGCACGATGACCTCTTTACCGTGCTGCATCAGCGCATGCGCCGCCGCCAGCCCTGCGACGCCCGCGCCCACGATGAGCACATCGGCTTCCCCGTGCTTCACTGAGACTTTCGGTTCGACGGAGAGATACTACCTCCTGCAAGTGCTGGGTGGATGCGTCGCGACGCGGCGACACAGGAAACGCCTCCGCAAGCACGCCACACCCCGCATGGTACACTGTTCGCATGGCTTGGGATGGAGTCTCCGCTGATGTGTTGGGGCGGTTGGAACGGTATCGGTTCCAGCCGAAAAAAGCGCACGCTGCGGCGATCCGAGGCGAGCGGCTCTCACCCCGCAAAGGAATCTCGATCGAGTTCGCCGACTACCGACACTACACGCCAGGCGATGACTTACGCCATCTGGACTGGAATATTCTCGCACGCTTAGACCGCGCCTACCTGCGCACCTACCAGGATGAGCAGGAACTACCCATCCATCTGCTGTTGGACTGTTCGGCGTCGATGGCGTTCGGCGAGCCGACGAAATTCGACGCGGCGCGTTCGCTGATGGCGTGTCTGGGCTATATCGGTCTGGCGGCAGGCGACGCGGTCTATCCCACGGCGCTGCACCCTCAGCCGATGGAGACGCGCCCACTGCGTGGAAGAGTTGCGTACACGCGCTTACTGGAGTGGCTGCGCACGCGCCAGCCCGACGGCAAGCATCTCGCTGCAAGCCTCCAGCGATTCGCCCACGCGAACTTACCGACGGGACTGGTCATTTTGCTCACCGATGGGCTGGACGAACAGTTCCCCGACGCGCTACGCGCCCTCGGCAGCCGACGACATGAAGTGGTGGTGCTCCATATCCTCTCTGAAGTGGAGTTAGACCCCGACTTGGAAGGCGACCTAAAACTCATCGACGCGGAAACCGGCGAGGAGCTGGACATCACCGCAACTGCTGGTGTGCTGCAAGAGTATCAGCGACGGCTCAAGGCGCACAACGAGGCGATTCAAAACGCCTGCCGGCGAATCGGCGCGACCTATGTGCAACTGCGCAACGACCGCCCTCCCCAGGAAGTCATCACGCGCGACCTCTACCCGCAAGGTGTGCTAAAATAACGCCGCTATCTCCCTCGTCCTGCCCGCTACGAGGAGCGCATGGAGCGACGCAACGGCGTCGCACCGAATTGCACGCACATGCGCTGCGCGGGAACCCACACCGCGCAGCGCACCCTTCCTCCCTCGAAGGCGTCGTCCGATTAAGCCGCCGTAGGCTGTGCCATCTCGTCCGCGGTGCGGATGCTCACCACGCGATCGAGGCGAATCTCCATGTAATCCGTGATGAGGCAAATACCATAGAGCGGAACGAACGAGACATCCGAAATAAAGAGTTTTCGTTCCTGCACATCCCCGCGCCGATCGCGCCAAGCGACCGTACACTCCATCCCAACATACTGCCGAGCCTCGTTGAACGACATAGTCGCAACCTCCCCAAATGGTTTCTACGAGAGATTCTGCCCTGTTTGGGGAGGTTTCACGCTGAACAGATTACGGGATTTGCCAATTCTGGGTTAGAAGGCGAGTTCTCCAGTAAGGCGTTCCAGCAATGCTTCCAGCGTCATCTGTCCCAAATCGCCTGCCTCGCGGCTGCGCACCGAGACCAAGCCGCTCTCCGCCTCTTTATCGCCCAGAATGAGCATATACGGCGTTTTATGGGTCTGATGGTAGCGGATACGGTAGCCCAGCGTCTCACGCCGCGCATCGAGCTCCACGCGGAACCCTGCATCGGCGAGTTTCTGGCGCACCTGATTGCCATACTCGGTATGGCGGTCGGCAATCGGCAGCACCGCCACCTGCACCGGCGCAAGCCAGAGCGGAAACGCCCCCGCGTAATGCTCTATCAAAAATCCCATCATCCGCTCGAACGAGCCAATCGGCGCGCGGTGAATAATCACAGGGCGGTGGGGCTTGCCGTCCTCGCCTGTGTATTCCAGGTCGAACCGATGCGCCATCAGGAAGTCGAGCTGCACGGTGGAGACCGTCCATTCGCGTCCCAAGCAGTCGCGCACCTCCACATCGAGCTTGGGTCCATAAAACGCCGCCTCGCCTCGCACTGCCGTATAGTTCAGCCCCAGCTCGTCCAACGCCTGACGCAGCGCACCCTCGGCGGTCTCCCACATCGGGTCATCGTCGAAGTACTTCGCCTTGTCCCCAGGATCGCGCAGCGAGAGCCGATACCAGAAATCTGTTAGGTTCAGTCGCTTGTAGACCGTGTTGATGAGTTCGATGTTATGCTGCACTTCCGCTTTGATCTGTTCGGGGCGCAAGAAGACATGCGCATCGTTAATTGTGAAGCAACGCACGCGAATCAGCCCTGACAGCTCGCCGCTTTTCTCATAACGATAGACCGTGCCCAGCTCTGCGATGCGCAACGGCAAATCGCGATAGGAACGCGGTTCCGACTTATAAATCAGGAAGTGATGCGGGCAGTTCATCGGGCGCAAGATGAGCTCCTCGCCATCTTCGAAGACCATCGGCGGATACATCGAGTCTTTGTAGTAGGGGTAGTGTCCGCTGGTGCGGTAGAGGTTCAGGTTCGCGATTTCGGGCGTGCGCACATGCTGGTAACCTGCTTTGAGTTCCTCTTGCAGAATAAACTCTTCCAGCACGCGGCGCACCGTCGCGCCTTTGGGCAACAGCATTGGCAGTCCGCTACCCACCTCAGGCGAAATCATAAACAGCCCCAGCTCGCGTCCCAGCTTGCGGTGGTCGCGCTTCTTCGCCTCTTCCAGTTTGTGGAGGTAATCCTCCAGCTCCTCTTGGGTGAAAAACGCCGTGCCGTAGATTCGGGTGAGCATTTTGTTTTTCTCGTCGCCGCGCCAGTATGCCCCTGCCAGCGAGAGCAGCTTGAAGTGCTGAATCTCGCGCGTGTTCTCCACATGCGGACCGCGGCAGAGGTCGATAAATTCGCCTTGTCGGTAGAAGCTAATCGTTTCGCCTTCGGGGATGGCTTGCAGGAGTTCGATTTTGTACGGTACCTGACCGATGCCGCGGATAAGCTTCTCTGCTTCCTCGCGCGAGGTTTCTATCCGTGTAATGTCAAGCCCGCGTTGGGCGATTTCGTGCATTTTTTGCTCAATGCGCTGCAGGTCTTCCTCGCGCAGGGGCTGTGAAAAGTCGAAATCGTAGTAGAAGCCGTTCTCGATAGGGGGGCCGACTCCGAGTTTCGTGTCGGGATAGAGCTCCAGCACGGCTTGCGCCAGCAGGTGCGCCGCCGAGTGGCGCAACCGATACAGCGGGCTATCGGGGTAGTCGTAATGCCTGCTCATCAGGGCAGATTATACCTGCTGTCGCATCCTAATTTCCCCTGTCCTGCAACGCCTGATACACGCTGGCGAGGGTGTTCTCCAGTTCTTTTTGGGCGGCGGTCAGGGTCAGGTCGGCGCGGGTGCGTTCTAACACCGCGCGGAGCGCATCGCAGGTGCGCCGTAGCCCCCCTGTTACGGCGTCGGGGTAGTCAAAAGCCACTAATTCGTCGTAAATCTCGTCCATCACGCCCAGCAGCGTCTCGGCGTGCGCCAGCTCTCCAGCGCGGAGCAAGTCCAGCACATAGCGTCGGCATTCGGAGGCGGCTTCCGCAACGCCGTTCAGGTAAGCGGGGATTTCCACACCGAGTTCCTCCGGGTCGGGCAACGCATCCCCCAACACGATCGCGTAGAGCGTTTCGCCTTCCACATACTCTTTCTCGGCATCATGCAGGAAGCCCGCGTAGTAGATGTTGGGGAACGGGCGTAGGAGTTCGCGTGCGTGGCTGATTTCACGGTGCGCCTCCGTGAGCAGTTCACGACAAGTTTCGAACTCGTGGCGGTGGAGGCTACGAATGGCACGGGCGCAGAGTTGGGTGGCTTTACGGCATGCGTGCAGCCCCGCCTCGCGTGCCTGGTGGCTTTGTTCAATCTGCTGGCGCAGCTGCTCGGCGATTTCGCTCCAGTGGTTCATACAAAGATTGTACCCTACAAGGAGCCTTCCCCCCTCCCCACGCGACAGGGGAGGGGGCAGGTGTCAGTATCCGCCGGCTTTGCGTTCTTCGGCAGCGGCGCCAGGCGTGTCGGGTGTGGGTTGCTGTCCCATCGGGTTCGTTGTAGGCGGTGCGGCTGCCTCGCCCTCGCCGCCTTGATTGCCACAAGCAGCCAGATGAAACATCACAATCAACGCGGCGAAACTCATCAGAATCCAGTGTTTCATCGGTCGCTCCTTTAGGGCCAGTTCTGGTTATCTGGCAGATTGAGGCGGCTAATCGCAGGGGAGATCGCGAATCGTCCCTGTGGGGAGTAGAACCAGTCGTACTTCACCCACTTCGCGTGTCCATCGGCAAAAATCGCGTTCGTGCCGTCGCTATGACGCCCAGAGATCATCAGAAACACTTCGTTCCAGTTCGTACTGCCCGGCTCGATATACGGGTATAGGTCAAACGGCAAAGTCGCGGTACCGAACACACTGCGCAGTCGCTCGGGCACGCCTTCGCTTTGGGAGCGCGACTCCGTGATGAGAATCACATCGGAGGTCGTGTCCCAACCCGCCTCGTTATGTTCCTGACCACTGTAGGTGGTGCGGTAGTAGCCGTAGTTCGCGATGAACTCCTCGTTCTTGGCGTAGTGCCCGTAGATGCGCGGCGCAGGCTTGGAACAACCGCGCGCGGTGACACCTGCAGGCGCGTTCGTGGGGAATGTACCGACAATCACGGAACCGGGCGCGTCATCGTTCGCGCGGCAGCCGTCCGCCGCGGTGTATTCCACCAGACGGGGCTTCGGCGCCGAAGACTGCGGACACACAAAAATGTCCCAGTTCTTAATATAGGGATAAAGCGGAATGTGCCATTCCCACCACATGTATACATGGTAACCGTCGTAGTCTTGGGCATACATCCGCATCGTCGTGCCCAACTGACGCATGTTCGACAGGCACGAGGTCTGTCGCGCCTTCGCACGCGCCTGAGCAAATACCGGGAACAAAATCGCCGCCAAAATGGCAATAATCGCAATAACGACCAGCAGCTCAATCAGCGTAAATCCCTTCCTTCGCATAGGAGCCTCCTCAAGCAATAGTATAATTGCGGAAAGGTTAACAAGGTGTTAAGGTAAGTTAAGAAAATTTTAGAAAAAGCGCAAGAGGACAGGGGTGCATAGATTGGCGCCCCCCTAAAAGCGACCCCTGTCAGAGTAGCCCCACAAGACAGACTCAAGTCACAAAATCCGCCTCAAGATCGCCCGGAAGGAATCTCCAGCCACGAAAGGGGCGTGGGGTATACTCTCCTTGGGAGGAGCCAGCCTATGCAGAAACCGACCGTTGAAACGCCCGAGTTGCCCCCCCATGCCCTCATCCCTGAACAGGTCGCTCACTACCTACAAACCAACCCGCAAGGCTTAACTCTGCAAGAGGTGAAGCGACGCCTGCAACAGTACGGCTACAATGAGATCGAACAAATTAAGCCCATCAGCGTGTTTCAGTTGATCGTGCATCAGTTCCAAAGCCCACTGATTTATATCTTGCTGGCGGCAGGGATAGTGACTCTGCTCTTAGGGGAGTACATCGACTCAGGTGTCATCGCTGCGGTGCTGGTTTTGAACGCGACCATTGGCTTCATTCAAGAGTTTCGCGCGGAGAAGTCGGTGCGTGCGCTGATGCAGTTGACGGCACCGCACGCTTTGGTCATTCGGGAGGGCAAGGAATACGATATCGAGAGTCGCGTGCTGGTTCCTGGGGATGTGGTGGTGGTGGAATCGGGGGTGCGCGTGCCGGCAGATATACGGTTGTTCCAAGCGACTGCACTGCAGGTCGACGAATCGTTGCTGACGGGCGAGTCGGTACCTGTATATAAGCAGGTTGCGCCTGTGCCTCCCGAAACGCCTATCGCGGACCGGGCGAATATGCTCTATTCTGGCTCGATAGTCGTGTCGGGGCGTGGGCGCGGCTATGTGGTCGCGACGGGCAAACATACGGAACTGGGCAAAATCGCGGGCAGCATGCGCGAACAGCGCGTCGAAGAGACGCCCCTGCAACGCCGTATGCGCCAGTTCGCAAATATCGTCGGTATCGTGATAGGCGTTAGCTGTGTCATCATCTTCGCGCTGGGGCTGGCACTGGGCAACACGGCGGTCGATATGTTCAAGGTGGTGGTAGGGGTCGCGGTGGCTGCCATCCCCGAAGGGTTACCGATCGTACTCACCATTACGCTCGCCTTGCGCGTGAGCGCGATGGCGAAACGGAACGCGCTTGTACGCCGTTTGCACGCCGTCGAGACGCTGGGAAGCACCACCGTCATCGGCTCCGACAAAACAGGCACGCTCACCGAGAACCGTATGACCGTGCAGGAATACTGGACGGCAGGTGAGTGGTATCGCATTCACGAACTGGAGACAGACGCAATCCCGCGCGATGACGAACACCCGTTCGTGCTTGCACTGCTGACCTCGGTGCTGACCAACGAGGCACAAGTGCGGCGCATCGGTGAGGACGAGTATGAGATTCACGGCGACCCGACGGAAGCGGCGCTGCTCATCGCAGCGTTGAAGGCGGGGTTCCACCATGAAGAATGGCGCGCACGGCATCCCGTGGTGGGCGAGATCCCGTTCGAACCGGAGTTGCAGTACTCGGCGAGCATCCGCGAGCGCGGTGACGAACACTGGATATTTGTCAAAGGTGCGCCCGAGCGGGTGCTGCGCATGGCAACACGGAGGCTCACCCCCGACGGCGAACTGCCACTGGACAGCAAGGCGCAAGCGGAAATCCTGCACCACGCGCAAGCGATGGCGGAGCGCGGGCTGCGCGTTCTGGGACTGGCGTATCGCCGCTGCGACCAGCGTATCGATATCCGAGTCGGTGTGCCCGAACCGTCGGAACTGATATTTATTGGACTGGTGGGCATGATAGACCCACCCCGCCGCGGTGTGCCGGAAGCAATCGAAGAGTGTCATCAGGCAGGGATTCGTGTGCTGATGATTACGGGCGACCACGCCGCTACTGCCCGCGCCATTGCGGCACAACTGCGCATCGCACCCCCTGACGCCGAAGTCATTACAGGGGCGGAGATGGAACGCATGTCCGATGAGGCGTTACGCGAGCGTGTACGCACGGTGAATGTCTTCGCGCGTGTGTCGCCTGAGCATAAACTGCGTGTCGTGCGAGCGTTGCAGGCAAACGGGGAGATTGTCGCCGTGACGGGCGACGGGGTGAACGACGCCCCTGCGCTCCGAGCCGCTGATGTCGGCGTGGCGATGGGCAAAAGCGGTACGGATGTCGCCCGCGAAGCCGCCGATATTGTGCTGGCAGATGATAACTTCGTCAGCATTCGCAACGCCGTCGAAGAGGGGCGCGTCGCCTTCAAAAATGTGCGTAATGCGACCTTCTTCCTTATCTCGACAGGTG
Organism: Armatimonadetes bacterium JP3_11; assembly: GCA_002254605.1. Taxonomy (GTDB): domain Bacteria; phylum Armatimonadota; class Fimbriimonadia; order Fimbriimonadales; family GBS-DC; genus GBS-DC. The sequence goes on along the minus strand of NKPV01000020.1, from coordinate 4,824 downwards.
CAGGCTCCGTGCTGATGTTCCTGTTCGCGGTGCTGCTCGGTCTCCCGATGCCGATGTTGCCCGCGCAACTGCTGTGGTTGAATCTCGTCACCAACGGGCTGCAAGATGTCGCGATGGCGTTCGAACCGGGCGATAAGAGCCTCATGCGCCAGAAGCCGCGCCCGCGCGAGGAGGGCATTATTTCCAAGGTACTGTGGGAGCGTACCGTGCTGGTAGGGCTATTGATGGCGATTGCAGGGCTGGGGCTATTCCACTACGAGTACGAGTTGACGGGGTCGCTTACACGAGCACAGACGGTTACCCTGACGACCGTCGTGCTGTTCCAGAACTTTCATGTGGGCAACGCACGCTCCGAGTTCCGCTCCGCGTTTTTGCTGAGTCCCCTGCGCAACCCGTTCCTGCTCATCGCAGCAATCACGGCGACCGCTATTCACGCGCTCGCACTCTATCTGCCCATCACGCAGTTTATTCTGCGCGTGGAGCCGATTGAGCTGGAGGCGTGGCTGCGCAGCGTGCTGGTCGCGTTCAGCGTGGTACTCGTGGTAGAGCTGCACAAGTGGATTCGTCATCCCCATCTCGCGCGGGTGGGGCTATGAGTACCTGCGGCGATGGGTATAATCCCCGTGCTATGCGCAAGCGTCGTCGAAAGCCCTTCCAACGCTATTTCACCGTCGCCGAAGCGAACGCGCTACTGCCTGAACTGCGGGTGAAACTCCTGCGCTTGCAAGCCATGCTGCAACGCCTGCGCGAGGAATATGCCGAAAAAGAGCTGGAACTGCTGAAACTGGAGCGCACGAACGGGAAGCACCCCGAATGGGAAGGGTCGAGCGTCGCACGCGAAATCCATAAAGCCGTCGATGAGCTGCATAAAATGGGAATTCTGATTAAAGACATTGATGAGGGCATCGTGGACTTTCCCCACCTGCGCGATGGGCGCGAGGTAATGCTCTGCTGGCGACTGGGCGAAGACCGCGTGCAATATTACCACGAACTCGACACAGGCTTTCGCGGGCGCAAACCCCTATGGGAGGATTGAGATGCTCTGCGTGCGTGCGCCCGGACGCGTGAACTTGATTGGGGAACATACCGACTACAACGACGGCTATGTGCTGCCCGTTGCGATTAGCCTCGAAACGCGCGTATATGCCCGCCCCCGCGAGGATACCAGATGCATTCTCTATTCCGATACGCTGGATGAGCAGGCGGAGTTCGACTTGAGCGCGATTCCTGAGCCTACCGATTTGCCGTCAGGCTTCGTGCGCTATGTGGCAGGTGTGGCGTGGGCGTTGCAGGGACATATGGGAAGCACCCTTACAGGCATCGAAGCGACGATTGCCAGTCGTCTCCCGCTGGGCGCGGGGCTGAGCTCCTCCGCCGCGTTGGAGGCAGCGTTCGCCGTGCTGTGGAACACGCTGGACGAACTGGAATTGAGCCCACTGACGCTGGCGCAGTTGTGTCAGCGGGCGGAGCATGTGTACACAGGTGTACAGTGCGGACTGATGGATCAAGCGGCGAGCTTGCTTAGTGAAACGGGGCACGCCCTGTTTTTCGACACGCGCACCATGGCGACACAACGCATACCCTTGCCTTCCGATTGGGCAATCGTAGTGGCGGATACAGGCAAGCCGCGCGCCCTCGCCGAATCGGAATACAACACGCGCCGCGCCCAGTGTGGGGCTGCCGTGCAGGCGTTGCAAAAACTGCTCGGCGCGGAAATCTGCGCCCTGCGCGATGTTAGTCCCGAGCAAGCCGCGCTTTACCTCCCCTTGGTGGAGGAGCCTGCCCGACGCCGCGCCTGCCATGTGATCGGCGAGAACGCCCGCGTGTTGGAGTTCCTGAACGCCTTACGCGACGCCGACACGGTGCGCGTGCGGAACCTTATGCTCGCCTCTCACGCCTCCCTCCGCGACGATTATGAGGTCAGTTGCGCCGAACTCGATGCGATGGTGGAGGCATGCATGCAGGCAGGCGCCATCGGCGCACGGATGACAGGCGCGGGCTTTGGGGGCGCATGCGTCGCCCTGGTGGAGCATGCCCAACAGGAACGGTTCCTGACCCTCGCGGAACAGCACTACCGCGCTCGTGTGCCCAACTATGAGCCACGCTTTTGGGTCTGTGAGGCAGTGGGTGGGGCAAGCCTGTGCCCAGAATTTCGATAAGCACCCCGAATACGGTACAATTCATGCGTGCTGCGTCTGCGTGGTTTCACTCTGATTGAGCTGCTGGTCATTATTGCGATTGTGTCGATTTTAGCCGCGATTCTGTTCCCGGTGTTCGCTCAAGCGCGTGAAAGTGCGCGTCAAACCGCGTGCGCCCAGAACCTGCGCCAGATTGGGCAGGCGTTTTGGATGTATCTGCAAGACTATGACGAGCGCATGCCCGACCGCCGCGATTTGAAAATCGGGCTGGGCTACCGTCCTTGGAGCAGCTGGCCTCCATCCGACCCGCGCTGTGGCTGGGCAGGCGTTGTGCTGGAGCCGTATACGCGCAACTGGGATATCTGGAACTGCCCCAGCGTAGCGGGTAGCGTAATGGGCGAAGCGGTGCAAGTCAAGCAGACCGTCGCGCCCAATCAGATAACCCGCTACTGGATGTGGCGCTTTGACCGACCGAACGATCCCGTACCCCCAGACAACTTCTGGGGCAAAACGCCTGACCAAGCCGTCGCCGATTTGCAAGCGAACCCCAGCCCATTTTACGCCAGACCCGATGGGCAAGCCGATGTGGAACTCGCCGTAGACCCCTACTTTCCCCGAACGATCGGCGCCGTGGAGCCTGCCCTGCGCGGGCGCGCCGTGCATCGCGGCGGGCGGAATCGGCTCTTTTTGGACGGGCACATCAGGTGGCTGCGCGACATTCGAACGGAGTGATTCGGAGTTCCTGCAAGGGAATTACCGCTTGCGCACGAACCACCAGAACAAGTAGCTTGTCAGCAGCCCTCCTACAGCGCCTCCCAGCACGGGCGCAAGCGGCGATGGCAGCGACAGCCAACTGAGGAGCACTGCCAGTGGGATAGAGAGGAGTATAACTATCCCCAGCGCATTGAGCAGTGCGTGCCGTACCTTGCGTGCGGCGGCGCGCTCCAAGCGTATCATCGCTTCGAAGTCAACAACGCCGTGTTGGAGATATTCAACAAGCCCCCGGAGCTCCGCGACGATAAGGTCAGCATCTTGCTCGGTGAGGGTGCGCGGGGCGCGGGCGAACTCGTAGGTCACATCGACCAGCGTTTGGGCGCCCCAAGGCTGGAGCTTCGCTTCCACCACGATGGGCATTTGGCGTGGGGAGAGTGTGGCGAGCGCTCTCCAGAAACTCCCACGCGCCCAACGCGCCGGCGCACGCTCCGCATAGCCAATTGCGCGAAAATAGGCGTTCAACCGCTCGGCGGCGGTGTCGGCATCGTAATCTACAGCGCCCGACCAGCGAAACCTCATGGCGACTCCCCAGAGCGGCGAACGCCCTTCAGCAAGCGTTTTCGGCACGCAGGCGGCGCCCGCCGCACCTGGTGGCAGTTCCGACAACGCGCCTCGTAGTGATCTTCCGCACCGACAAGGATCGTCGGTTCATCCCAAGCGGCGGGGCGCCCATCCACCAGACGCTGAGTGTGACTCGCGGGACGCCCACACTGCACACAGATCGCACGCAACTTGATGACCTCATCCGCCGCTGCCAGCAACTGCGGCATAATCCCAAACGGCTGACGCCGAAAGTCTTGATCCAGTCCCGCAACAATGACTGTCTTGCCTGCGTCCGCCAGCTCGATACAGAGGCGCACCAACTCCTCGTCGAAAAACTGCGCCTCTTCAATCGCGACGACATCGGTATCGGCATCCAGCAGGCAGAGCAGCTCGCGCGTGTTGCGAACTGGAATCGCCTCCAACTGCACGCCATTGTGCGTGGCGACCGCCGTGTGCGCAAAACGGTCGTCCAGCGCGTGTTTGAAAACCTGCACCTTTTTGCGGGCGTACATCGCGCGGCGCACGAGGCGAATCAACTCCTCCGACTTGCCTGCGAACATGCTCCCGCAAATCACGGTGAGCTGACCGAGCGGTTTCATAAGCCACGAGAGAGGTTCGCGCGGAGCCCGAGGTTTCCTGCCGTGCTAGTGTCAGCTCCAGAACTCTCTCAGCGCAGGATAGAGACGCCGATACCGCGCATACAGCGCCTCATAGACGGCGACATGCTCGGGCGTTGGCTCGGTTTGCGCGGCGATTTGCACGGTCGCGGCGCATGCTTCGGGCACGCTTTGCCATACGCCCGTTCCCACCCCTGCCAGCAGCGCGGCGCCGTAGGCAGGTCCTTCCTCCGCTTGCAAACTATGCACAGGTTGCCCGAACACGCTTGCCAAAATCCGTCGCCACACGGCACTTTTGGCGCCGCCGCCTGTCAGACGCAGCTCCTGCAGGGGCACGCCCATCGCTTTGAGAATCTCCAGCGAGTCGCGCAGCCCGAACGCCACGCCCTCCAACACAGCGCGGGTGCAGTGTGCGCGTGTATGCGCCATCGTCAGCCCTACAAACGCGCCACGCGCCTGCGGGTCGGGATACGGTGTGCGCTCGCCCGACAGATACGGCGCAAACAGCAGGTTTTCAGCACCCGCAGCGACCCTCTCCGCCTCCTCAAGCAGCGTATCGAAATCGGTGGCGAGGGTAAAAGTCTCGCGATACCATTGCAACGCACCGCCTGCCATCAACATCACACCCATCACATGCCACGCGCCCGGCACTGCATGGCAGAAAGTGTGCGTTCGGTACTGCGCGTCTACCTGCGGTGTGTCCAGATGCGCAAAGACGACCCCGCTTGTGCCGACAGAGACCGCCGCACGCC
>NKPV01000035.1 GCA_002254605.1 Armatimonadetes bacterium JP3_11 | reverse complement strand
TCCACTGATGTGCGTCTCCTTCGCCTTCCTTAGACGCACTTATTATACCCGCTGGTAATTGCGTGCGTCAAGGGGTGGGGTTAGGTACAATCCGTTGCGTTATGGGTCTTAAGCGCATCTGGCAGGGTGTGGTGCGGGGTGCGGAGAAGGCGGCGCAGCGGATTCCTGCCGTGCAGCGACGGTTGGAAGCGGAGTACGCACAGGTCGAGGCGATGGTGCGCTCCAAAATGCGCCCCAAACTGGAGACGCTGCCCGATCTTAACCAACTGCCTGAACAGGGCGTTCCCCACGAGCAGATTCTGGAGTGGCTTCAACAACTGCGCCAGCAGGAGACCCCCCTCTGGGAACAGGGGCGCGTGTCGGGAACGGTCTATCACGGCGGTGCCGAGCATAGCGCGTTCCTGAGCCAAGTCTACGCGCTCCATTCTCAAAGCAACCCCCTCCATGCCGACCTGTTTCCCAGTACGATTAAGTTTGAAGCGGAGATTGTGCGGATGACGGCGAACCTGCTCCACGCGCCCGCTACAGACGACCCCGAACAGCAAGTGGTGGGCACAACCACTTCAGGGGGCACAGAGAGCATCCTACTGGCGATGAAGACCTATCGCGACTGGGCACACGCCGAAAAGGGGGTCACCGAGCCTGAGGTCATCGCTCCCGAAACGGCGCATCCCGCCTTCGATAAGGCGGCGCATCTGTTTTGTATTAAATTGATTCGCACCCCTGTGGGCGACGACTTCAAGGCGAACTTGGAGGCGATATATCGGGCTATCACGCGCAACACGATTGCGTTGGTCGGCTCCGCGCCGGGCTATCCGCACGGCGTCATCGACCCCATCCCCCAGATAGCGCAGATGGCGAAACAGTATGGGATAGGAATGCATGTGGACGGCTGTCTTGGGGGCTTTCTGCTGCCGTTTATTGAGGCGTTGGGCTATCCTGTGCCCCCGTTTGACTTTCGAGTGGAAGGGGTGACCTCGATCTCGGTAGACCCACATAAGTACGGCTACACCCCCAAAGGGCTGTCGGTGGTGTTGTATCGTGGGCGGCGGTTGCGACGCTATCAGTACTTCACGGCGACCGACTGGCAAGGCGGCTTATATGCCTCGCCGACCTTGCCCGGTAGCCGTCCCGGCGCGTTGAGCGTGGCAGGCTGGGCGGCGATGGTCTCTATCGGGAGGCAGGGCTATCTGGAGTGCGCCCGCCAAATTATGGAGACCGCCAAGCAGATACGCAAGGGGATCGAGCAGATGCCCGAACTCAAATTGATGGGTGAGCCACTGTTTTTGATTGCGTTCACCAGCGCGCAGGAGAAACTGAACATCTACCAGGTTTTTGATCAGATGGCACGGCGGGGTTGGCGTCTAACGGCGTTGCAGCGTCCGCCTGGTCTCCATTTCGCCGTCACGATTCGCCATACCCAGCCGGGCGTGGCGGAAGCGTTTTTGCGCGACTTGCGCGACGCGGTGGACTATGTCAAGGCGCACCCTGACGAGAAGGGGGACATGGCGCCGATTTACGGCATGGCGAACTCGCTGCCGTTTCGTGGCGTGGTGGACGAGGTGCTGAAGCGCTATCTGGACGCGCTGTACGATTGAAGGCTCATCTTATGCAGAAGCACCTGCCGTTATCATTCTGGCAACGGCTTGCCCTGCGTTTCGGGCGCGAACAGCAAGATCACCAACCCTAACAGGAATACGCTCGACAGAATCGTCGCCGCCCACTGAATATTATAAGCGGCGGTGAGCAAGCCGAAGGTGTAGGGACCCACGATGGCGATGTAGCGTGCGACATTATAACAGAAGCCGACGCCCGTCGCACGCAGGCGTGTGGGGAACAGTTCGGGGAAGTAGACCGCATAGCCCGCAAAGAGTGAGGTCGTGAAGAAGCCCAGTAGCGGGTACATCAGCAGTGCGCGTTCGAACGAGGTAGTCAGGAAAAAAGTCGCCGGCACAACGATCAGGCAAGCAAGGAAGGTGAGCGCGAAGGTCGGTCTCCTGCCGATGCGTTGTGCCAGGATTGCCCAGCCGAGCATCCCGAAGAACGCGCCGACCTGTTGCATCATCACGGCGTAGGTTTTTCGCTCTTCCACAAGCGGGGTCAGCGCGGGGTCGCCTTGCGGGTTAAGGGCTTGCTTAAGCAGTTCGGGCGACCATGTGCCGATTCCCCAGAATCCAATCACCCCGACCGCCGCCAGCCCCACGCCGACAAGCGTATGATGGCGCCAGCGTGGGTCTTGGAACAGTTCGGCGAAGGAGCCGAGTTTTTCGCCAATCGCGCGGGCACGATGCCAGCTCTCAGGCTCGCGCACAAAAAGGCGAATGACGAACACCAGCAGGGCAGGGAAGAAGCCGACCGCGAACGCCCAGCGCCAGCCAAGATTCGGGTTCGCGCCCACCAGCAGATAGATTACCGCCGCGAGTAGGTTGCCAATCGCCGAGCAGGCTTGCATGATTCCCAACGCGGTGGGGCGTGCATGCGCGGGAAAGGTCTCCGCCACCAGCGCGGCGCCGGCTGCAAACTCGCCGCCGATTCCTAACCCCACCAGAAAACGCAAGATAGCGAACTGCTCCCAGGTCTGCGCAAGCGCACTCAGTCCGGTAAACCCTGCGTACATTAGCACGGTGATCATCATCGTGCGCGTGCGCCCCAGTTTGTCGCCAATAATGCCGAATAAGAACCCCCCCGTTGCCCAGCCTGCAATGAAAATCATCTGCACAATGCCTGAATAGTACGCCACCTGCTCTTTGGGTGCGCTGGGTCCCAGCAACTCGGTCATAGCAGGCTGACGCGCCAGCACATAGAGCCACTGGTCCATCGTGTCGAACAGCCAACCCAACGTGGCGACGGTCAGCACAAGCCAGTGGTAGCCCGTCAGCCCGTGATACCAACGCTTCGGGCGCGCTTCGGGGGCAACCGACATTTAGAGCAATCCCGCTTGTTTGAGGATAGCCGCGAATTCAGGATACTTGTCGATCTCGGCGCGGATACCCTGCAGCTGCGCCTTCGCCATCGCACCCATCGGACTGTTGCTAATCGCGCGGAGCTGACGCACCATCATCTGGCGGGCACGGGGGGAAACAAACTCATTGAACGAGCCGAACATGGTATCTTGCACCTGCACCTTCCAGCCGTCCTCGGTCTTTTTCAACACATAGGTCGGTTTGATGGTCTCCACCTTGCCATCGATAGCGACCTCCATCACGACCTTCGCTTTTGCCGTGTCGCCTTCAACGGAGACCGACTCAATCGTGACCTTTTGTGTTTGTCCCAGTGAGGCGTCGAGATAGCCCGGGTAGATGGCGCGTATGGGGTCTGCGCTTGCCATGTTCGGGTTCATCGCCGCCGCTGCCGCAATCATGCCCACAATTGCGCCCGACTTGTCTATATACTGTTCCACCTTCTGGGTGTCGTTTGCTTTTGCTGCTGCGAAGAATTGGTTCAGCGCGTACTGGGGCGACTTTGTGTAGACCAAGAAGTACCACGCGCCGACGCCCAGCCCTGCCAGCAGCAGGAGAACGACCAAAATCCCTAAAACCCGACCCGATTCGCGTTTTGCCATAAGGTTCACCTCGCGGGAACCGTTCGACGCGAGGGAAAAAGCTCCTGCTGCGTGGATGCCGGTCTAACCGAACCGTCCTCGGATGTAGTCTTCCGTCTCTTTTTTGCTGGGGTTGGTGAAGATTTTCTCTGTCGTGTCAAATTCGTGCAATGCGCCCATCAAAAAGAAGCCCGTATAGTCAGAGATTCGGGCTGCTTGTTGCATTCCGTGCGTGACGATGACGATGGTGTAGTCCTTTTTCAGTTCGGTGAGGAGCTCTTCGATATAGAAGGTCGCGGTTGGGTCAAGGGCAGAGGTTGGTTCGTCCAGTAGGATTACTTCGGGGTTGACAGCCAACACGCGAGCGATGCACAGACGCTGCTGCTGCCCTCCCGAAAGCGCCATGCCCGACTGGCGGAGTTTGTCTTTCACTTCGTTCCACAGCGCCGCTTGCCGCAAACTGGTTTCCACAATCTGATCGAGAATCTGCTTGTCGCGAATGCCGTGCATACGGGGACCGTAGGCGACATTGTCGTAGATGCTCATCGGAAACGGGTTCGGCTTCTGGAAGACCATGCCCACGCGTTTGCGTAGATCCACCACATCGACATCGGGGGCGTAGATGTTTTTGCCATCTAAAGTGACTTCGCCTGTGATACGCACGCCTTCGATCAGGTCATTCATGCGGTTCAGACAGCGCAGGAAGGTGCTTTTTCCGCAGCCCGACGGACCGATGAGCGCGGTGATGCTGTTTGTGCGGATGTCGAGGTCGATATCTTTCAAGGCGTGGAAGTCGCCATAGTAAAGGTTCAGTTTGCGTGTAGTCATCCGCGCAGGGGGCGTCGCCTGCGTGCTGGGGGTCGCCGATTGCATCTCTTGAATCACTCGCTCCACCGAATTAAAGGATACCTGCTCTGAATGTTAAGCGCGTGTTAAGAGCGTTCCCACGATGGGTAAGGCATGCCATACTATTAATCGATGCGATACCTGCGTTCGTGGCGGCGGAGGCAAGCTCCGCTCAATATCGACGATCCGAATGCGTTGAAGATGGCGCTGCAGCAGCGCGAGCTGGAGCTGCAAGAGGCGCGCCGCACCATTCATATCTTGGAGCATCGCCTTGCCGACCGCGAAGCCGAAATCGAGGCGCTGCAACGCATCAGCGAAGCAACTGGCAGCGCCCTCGCGTCCGAGAGCATGCTGCAGTCTATCGCCGAAATCGCCACGCGCATCACCGAGACCGACATCTGCCACATTTTTCTGTACGACGAGACGCGCACCGAGCTGATTTTGCGGGCGGCGACGGGTGACGACGCTCGCTATGTGAACCAAATCCGCCTGCAACCGGGCGAGGGCATCATCGGCTGGGTGGCGCGGGAACGCAAACCCGTCGCCATCGCTCGCGAAGCCTACCGCGACCCCCGCTTCAAACTCTACCCCGACCTGCGCGAAGAGCATTACGAAAGCATGCTCGCCGTGCCCCTGCTTGCTCGCCACGAGGTGTTCGGCGTGATTAGCGTGCGCACCCGTGCCCCCAAAGAGTATCAACAGCACGAAATCCGCCTGCTGTCGGGTATCGCGAGCCACCTCGCGGGCGCGTTGAACCAACTCAGCCGTATCGAACAGCTGGAGCGCACCGCCACGCAGGTCGCCACCCTCTCGGAAATCAGTCGCACGCTCACGGGCAACCTCTATCTGGAAGAGGTGCTGCAACTGCTGGTGCATATGACCGCGCGCACGCTGGGCTACAAAATCGTGACCGTGATGCTGCTGGATGAAGAGAAAGGCGTGCTGGAGGTCAAAGCCACACAAGCCGAAAGCGAGGAGTATCGCCAGAAACCGCCCCTGCGCCTGGGGGAAAGTATCGCGGGGCGCGCCGTCGCCGAAGACCGCGTCGTCGTCGTGCCCGATGTGCAAGCGCATCCCGACTATCGCTTCCCCGACCTCGCCAAACGCGAGGGGCTCCACTCGATGGTCTGCGTGCCGATGCGCGTGCGCGAACAGGTCATCGGGGTGCTGAACTGCTACACCGACCGCCCCCACCTGTTCACCGATGAGGAGCTGCGCACCCTCGAAGCCGTCGCCAACCAAGCCGCCCTGGCGATTGACCACGCCAAACTGATGGTGCGCAGCGCCATCCTGCAAGAGATGCACCACCGCGTGAAAAACAATCTGCAACAAATCGCCAGCCTGATGCGCCTGCAAATGCACTACTCGCGCTACAAAACCATCGAAGAGGTCATCCACGACAGCCTGAGCCGCATTTTGGCAATTGCTCAGGTACACGAACTGCTCTCGCGGGAAGACTTGGATATGGTGAGCCTGCGCAAGATTGCTTCGGGCATCCTCCACAACACCAAGCAAGCGCTCACCCCACCCGGCAAGCACATCCACTCGCGCGTGGAAGGCGACGATGTGCTGTTGCCCTTGCAACATGCCACCGCCGTCGCGCTTATCCTCAACGAGCTCATCCAAAACGCCATCGAACACGGCTTCCGCGAGCAAGAGATCGGGCACATCGAAGTGCAGGTGTGCGACCGCGCGGGCGAAATTATCTTGCAGGTCACCAATGATGGCGCCCCCCTCCCCAGCCAATTCGACCCCAGCAAAAGCAACACGCTGGGGCTGAAGATTATCGACAACCTCACGCGCGGCACGCTGCGCGGCAAGTTCACGATGGTCAGCCAAAACGGGCGCACCGTCGCCACCGTGAGCTTCCCACACCCTGGCTGAGTTACCCTATCCCTTGCGCCCACGCCCATCGCAATAAATCTCTGTGGAGGTTTTGCCGATAATTTGGGTGGAGGACGAAAGCGATGGCTTCACTACAGCGATTTATGGGCGTGGGCAAGCATCCTGCCTACGATGAGGCACTGAGGTACTACGAGGAGGAACGCTTCAGCGAAGCAATACCCCTCTTTGAGCGCGCCCTACAAGAGTCAGATGACCCGACCGTGCAGAAGTTGGCGAGCGCGTATTTGGCGGAGTCCTACGCGAAGGTCGGTTACAAGCGCATCAATCAGGGCGACTGGGAGCGCGCCTATAACTACTTCACGATGGCGACTGACTATTCCCCGCAGTACGCCGACTGGTGGTATCAGGCAGGCTATGCTGCTTATAAGCAGGGGAATTACGAGGACGCCCTGAACACCCTCCAGAAAGCCACCGAGATTAACCCCAGCTTCGCGCGGGCATGGTTCCTAATCGGGCTGACTCAATACGCGAGCGGGCAGCGGGAACATGGCACCGAGACCATGCAACGGTGGGCTACCCAGCTGGGGGTGAATCCTGCCGGTTTCGAGCGTGCGCTTGAGCTGGGTCGCAATGGGCAGGTGGCGCAAGCCTGTCAAGAACTGGAGAAACTCTTGCACTCGGTGGAAGACAACTATGCCGAGTATATCCGTTGGGGCGACGAGGCTTATCAGCGCGGCGATTTGCAGACCGCCGAGGCGTGCTTCCGCCATGTGCTTAATGCGCGCCCCAACTATGCCGATGTGCGCAACCGACTGGGGGTCGTGTTGACCGCCCTCGGACGCATCGAGGAAGCGGTTGACCAGTTCGTAGCGGCGGTGCGTATCAACCCGCGCTATGTGGAGGCGCATATCAACCTCGCAATCGCCTACTACGAACTGGGCTATGAGGAGCAAGCGAAAGCCCACTATCAGCAGGTGCTGGAGATTGACCCCAACCATCGTGTCGCGCGCGAGGCGCTGCAAAAGCTCGCAGCGTAGGAAGATAAGCGGGCGGTCTTGAGGGGTGTTTATCCCCTCAGCCGCGCTGCCTGCTGAATATCTGCCCAAGAATAGACCCAGAAGTTACGCCCTGCGCTGTTCATGGCGACGACCATCCCTGTTTGGAACGGCGCACCGAAGTTAGACGCGCTGGCGTCCAGCCCGTCGGTTGCATCCGCGCCTGTTTGAACCGTAGCCAGGGGCATCCCTTGTTTCCCGTAGCGGGGGTAGATGTGGAGCTTACTGCCGCCCTCAATTTGCTCGGTGCAGAGCAGGTAGCCGCCGCCGTCGGAAGGAGCATAGATTGCGATGCCCTCCTGGTCGCCCTCATACTCGGTCGCAAACAATGCCAACTCGCGTTCGGGCATTCGCGGGTCTGCATAGTACTTGCGGATACCCACCCCTTCGTCCGCGTAGTAGACATAGCCGAGTTCACTGTCTACGCACACGGCTTCGATTTCGCCTTCTCCGCTGAACACGCCGAACGCCCGAAGCAACCGCACGCCTACCCTACCGTTGCGTGTAGGCACAAGCCGATACTGGTGCAGATAGCCCTGTTTCGGACCCGACTTACGGGAGACGATAGCATGCACCTCACCGCGTCCTGCCTGATAGAGCGCAATCCCCATCGGCATCGCGCGTTCGCCCGTCTCGCCCGCAAACACCTTCGCGCCTTCGGGGTCGGTAATATCCACAAGCCGTCGGCGGTTGGGGTCTATTCGAAAGATGCGTAAGCGACTGGCGTAGCGTTCCGTTGCGACGGCGATATCGATGCGTTCGCGCCCCAGAGCAAAGCCGTAGGCGACATCGATGTTGTTGGGCTGGTCGATGTGCGTAATGAGTTGCCGCAACCGTCCGTTCAGGTCGAACACGCCGATTGCCCCTTTGGGCGCACGCGCCTTGTTCGTCCCCAGAATCAGGCTCAGGCGTGGTTGGTGAGGATGGATCCAAATCGCGGGGTCGTCCGCATCGTCGGGCAGGGGCGCTGTGCGCACAATCGGATGTAGTTCTGGCGTCTTAGGATCGAGCAGAAATCGCATAGCGGTTTTAATTTCGCCTTCCCTCCATCCGTTCCTACCAGTTCACAGGGACGCACCTGCGCTGATTATAGTAGGAGAAATAGATACGGCGATGTTGTCTGCCGTATTCGTGGAGCCGTCGAACGATGTCCACATCTTGCTTGCAGTACTCGATGACTTTTTCAATTTGTCCCTCGCGGAACCAGTGCACTGCCAGCACTCCGTCGCCCCCTTTTGAGGTGCCCAGAGTCGCCTGCGCACAGGAGTCCAGCTTGACCCGGTGTCCCAGCTGCCGATGCAGTTCATGGAGAATATCAAGGCTAGGCAACTGGCGCAGGTCGCGGGTGGTGTAGGGGCGCAGCACGGTGTAATCGAAGCGTAAGATGTTGAACCCCACCACGAGGTCAGCACTGCTCAGATCCTCGATGAGCGCACTGACTTCCTGCTCTGTGTAGTGTGCGAAGTTGCCACGCTGGGTGCTGTAGGTTACTGCCACCGCTAACCCCATCTTATCGATGAAGTCCCAACCTCCCACTTCGTTTGCCAAGTACTTCGTCTCAAGGTCAAAGTAGACGATATTCATCTTAGCCCTCCTTGAACATCATAATTATACCAGTATGATAGGGACAATGTCAAGGGGGGAGGGGGGTGTTCGAAAAATTGGGGGGCAGGGAATAAAAGGGCGCACACACAGGTGCGCCCCTAACACAGGACCTGTAGGGGCAGACCTGCGTGTCTGCCCCTCCTTGCAAAGGGAATTTTCGAACACCCTCAGGGGGGGCAGAGGGTGTTCGAAAAATTGGGATGCCCTCACCCCTTGCCCCTCTCCCACCGCGTGAGAGAGGGGGATGTGCCGCGCAGCAGCAGCGCATTCCTTGCCTGCAACCCGCGAAACGCGGCTCGGAGCCAGAGCCGACGCAGGGGGACAACTCCCCCACGCCCACGATGGGGGAGAGGGCTTTGAGGGCAGAGGGAATTCGAAAACTGGATATTCTCACTTCTTTCGCAGATGCTCTACAGTAGGCAATGCTCTTTAGGTAAAATTGGCACACTATGGGACACTTACTATTAATCGGTGCAGATAGTTCTATTGGTCAGTCTGTTGCGAAAGCGTTTATCGAGGATGAATGGGAAGTCTGGGCGGTTGGACGGCACACGGAACGGTTCGCGACGGGCGTGCAGTGGACCCATCGAGTCGACGATGTGGCAGACTTTGCGCAGATGGAGCAGACGGCGCAGTCCCTGGAGAGCCACCTCCAGGCGTTGGGCGGGCGTGCGGTAGACGCGCTGGTGTACGCGGTCGGCGATATTACTGCGCAGAAAGTCCACGAGATGGACATTGCCGCGTGGCAGCGCATTCTGAACGCGAACCTCACGGGCGCATTCGTGGCGACCCGCGTTTTTAGTCGGTTCTTCAGTCCCGAACCGCATCTGTTCTACATCGGTGCGCTCAGTGAGAAACTGATCTTGCCCGGTTTGAGCGCATATGCGACAGCGAAGGCAGGATTGGAAGTCTTCGCTCAGGTTGTCGCCAAAGAGCAGCCGCGCTGGAAGGTGAGTGTTGTGCGTCCGGGTGCGGTCGCGACGCATTTTTGGGAGCGCGTACCGTTCCGTATGCCGCCCAAAACGCTACAGCCCGAAGATGTCGCGCTGCGCATCTTGGAAGCCTACTATAACGAGCAACGTGGCACCCTCGACCTGATACCCGAATGAGATCGATAGAGCCTATCCCCGATGTCATGCGGGCGGCGGTATTGCATGCCTACGACGGCGCGCCCGAATCGTTGCGCATCGAGACGCGCCCTGTGCCCAAGCCAGAGCGAGGACAGGTACTGGTCAAGATGGTCGCCGCGCCGGTTAACCCTTCCGATTTGATGTTTCTAAAGGGTTTCTATGGCGTGCGCAAGCCGTTGCCTGTGGTGCCCGGCTGGGAAGGGATGGGGCGCGTTGTCGCAACTGGCGACGACTGGCTCAGCCGTTCGCTACTGGGCAAGCGTGTCGCGTGCGCTGCGCCTGACAAACACGATGGCACCTGGGCGGAGTATATGCTGACCGCAGCGACGCGCTGTATCCCCCTTGGAGATACCGTGTCCGACGCGCAGGGCGCGATGCTCATCGTGAACCCGCTCACCGCGTGGGCGCTGATGGACATTATCCGTAAAGACGGCGCACACGCTTTCGTGCAAACAGCCGCTGCCAGCGCGGTAGGACGGATGGTGGTACGGCTGAGCCAGCATTTTAGTATCGCAGGTGTGCATATCGTGCGACGCGAGGAGCAGGCGGAGCTTCTGCGGGCGATGGGTGCAACGCATGTACTTAATAGCGAGACGCCCGATTTCGATGAGCGGCTCCGTGAAGTTTGTCATCAGCTCCACGCGACGATTGCGTTCGAAGCCGTGTCGGGCATGCTCGCCGCGCGTGTGCTGAAGGCGATGCCTGACGGGAGCCGTTTGATACTTTACGGCGCACTTTCCGAGTCGCCCCTCATGGCGGACCCACGCGACCTGATTTTCCAGCGTAAGCGTGTGGAGGGCTTCTGGTTGGCGGACTGGCTCAGTGGGCGCAGCATCCTTGGGCAAATTCGGCTTGGCAAGCACATCCAGCGTGTGCTGGGCGATCTACTCCGCACCGAAGTCGCAGCGCGCTATCCCCTGAGTGAGGTGCATCGCGCCTTGGCGGATTATCAGGCTTCAATGACGGCGGGCAAGCGGCTGATTGTGATGGAAGCAGCGTAGCATGGCGCGCCCGGAGGGATTCGAACCCCCGACCCCCAGATCCGAAGTCTGGTGCTCTCGTCCGCTGAGCTACGGGCGCAGGTCATGGTCGGGGCGCCCGGACTCGAACCGGGGACCTCTACCACCCCATGGTAGCGCGCTAACCATACTGCGCCACGCCCCGACAGCGGATATTATACCCTACATGTCGGGCGAATGCAAGATGCATCACGAATGGGGCAGTATGTCCCCCTCTCCTGTGAAGGAGAAGGGGGGGCAGCTTCCTAAAACAGCCGAAACGGCGTGAACGCGAGGTAGACACCGAACAAGTCCGCATCCCGCGTCTGATGATGACGCGCGTAGTAGGTGTAGAGGTACACCGCATCGTTAATCGGGCGTCCCGCGCCGAAACTGGTGTATCGGGTGCCGTCCGGGAATTGGAAGTATTCCACCGCGACATCGAACCCGAAGGGAAGCGTCGCTTGGTAGGCACCGCTCCAACCTGTGCGGTCTCCCTGGCGATACGCTCCCAGATGGAATCGCCCGAACGCGGTGGTCTGCGTGCCCACTAAGTAGAAGGTAGGGTTCATGTTCTCGGCGATGTTCAACGCACCGACCGAAATGCCGGGCGCGTGCTTCGTTTGCGGGCTGAGTACAAACCGCGCGTTAGCGACGGTCTGGCGCGGTTGGTTGTTGTCCAGCCCCCAAAAGTCCACGCCGAAGTCGAACCGCTCGGTGACCATTAGCTGGGTGTAGAGGCAGCGGGTTCGGGTCTGGCTGTAATAGCGCAGTACACCGTACTGCTCAGTTGCCAGATAGACCGAGCGCGGCGAATTCAGGTTCGCGGTCGGCATAAACACGACCGTTTCGGGGATTGCCAGCGCCCCCGACAAACCAATTAGGCTCAGTGAAAGCGCGATTGTCCAGCGTTGCATCGTTTCACCTCGTCGGGAGAAGTTGTTCCACAGAAGGATGGGAATTCACAAATCGGAGAGGTGCGCTCTCCTCAGGTGCGGAGGCGACTGCGAAAGGTTTTGTGGATTCCCCCTGCCCTCATTAGGAGAAGAGGGCAGGGACAATCGGTGGGGGGCTTATTGGCTGCGCAGAGCTAAGCGCCGTATTTCGCGCGGAGGTTGCGTGCTGCCTGAACCATGTTTTGCAGCGCGGGCACGACCTCTTCCCACTTGCGCGTCTTGAGACCGCAGTCGGGGTTCACCCAGAACTGCTGTTTGGGGAAGACGCGCACGGCACGCTCCATCACGGTCTCGATGGACTCCACACTGGGTACAGCTGGCGTATGGACATCGAACACGCCTGGTCCAATTTGTCGTGCGTAGTTGTAATGTTCGAACGCGCTGATGACCTCGCCTTTGGCGCGGGCGGCTTCTATGGTAATCACATCGGCGTCCATCCAGTCGATAAAGCGCAGCACCGTGTTGAAGTCCGAGTAGCACATGTGGGTATGGATCTGTGTTTCGGGCTTGGCGCGTGCGGCGAGTTTGAACGCCTGTGCTGCCCAGCGGAAGTAGGCGTCCCAGTCGGCGCGTTTGAGTGGGGCTTTCTCGCGATAAGCAGGTTCGTCGATTTGCACGATGGCAATCCCCGCGTTTTCCAAATCACGCACCTCGTCGTTGAGCGCAAGCGCAATCTGGTAAGCGACCTGTTCGACGGGGATATCCTCGCGAACATAGCTCCACGCGATAATCGTCACAGGACCTGTGAGCATGCCTTTTACAGGTTTCTGGGTGAGCGACTGTGCGAAGGCGGTCTCTTTGACGGTCATCGGCTCGGTACGCGCTACATCGCCATAAATAATCGGGGGACGATAAACGCGCGTGCCATAGGAGAGCAGCCAGCCGTGTTGGGTGAACGCAATCCCCTCCATCTTCTCCGCGAAGAACTCCACCATGTCCGTGCGCTCGAACTCGCCATGCACCAGCACATCCAGCCCCTGCTCTTCTTGGAACTTAATGAGCTCGCGAATCTGGTTTTGGATGTAGGTTTCGTACTCTTGCGAGGTGATTTTGCCTGTGCGATACGCTTGGCGCATCTGGCGCACTTCGGGCGTTTGCGGGAAGCTGCCGATGGTCGTCGTGGGGAACAGGGGCAGTTTGAGTCGCGCACGCTGGAGTGCATCGCGCTCGGCGTAGGGCAGTTCCCGTTCGAAGTCTTGGGGCTGAAGAGCCGCCACCCGCTGCTGGACTGCTTGCGAGTACCAGTGGTCGGCAGGATGTTGGTAGGCGTTCCAGGCGCGGGTCGCGTCGGTTTCGCCTTCGGTGAGCAAGGTTTTCAAGAGGCGCAGCTCGTGCAGTCGCTCTTTCGCGAAGGCGATTCGCTCGCGCAGGGCGGGGTCGAGTTTGGTTTCAGGCGCTATAGTGACGGGCAAATGCGCCAGCGGCGCCGCATTGGAAAGCCAAATCGTGGCGCCCGACTGTGCTTGCAAATTGCGTATCCGCTTGGCAGCGGTGGCTAAGTCCGTCTTCCACACATTCCGCCCGTCCACGATGCCCGCGATGAGTATCTTGTCGCTCGGAAAACCGTGCTGGGCTATGTGGTCATAGTTGCGCTTGCCGTGAATCAAGTCCAGCCCGATACCCGCGAGGGGCAGGTCGTAGAGCGTGGGCAGGAACTCCACGCTATCGTAGTAGGTGAATAGCAAAATCGGCGCGACTTGTCCCAGTGTGTGGTAGGCTGTACGAATCGCCTGCACATCGGCGTCGGATACATCGAGGGCGAAGGCGGGTTCGTCGATATGCACATAGGGTGCGCCCGCGTCTTTCAGGCTCTGCAGAATCTCTGCATAGATGGGCGTGAGTTTCTCCAACATCGTGGGCAGCTGCTCAGGTTCCAGCCCACGACTGAGACGCAGAAAGGTGTAGGGTCCTATCAGGTAGGGATAGCCTGAGCTCTTCTGCGAATATGCCTGTAGCGGTTTGTTCCAGTGCACGCGGAACTTTGTCTCTGGCGACAAGCGCGAGACCAGATAGTGGTAGTTCGTATTGAACCACTTGGTCATCGGCAGGGCGTCCGCGCCACGCGCCAGTTCGAAGTAGGCATTTAGGTCGGTAGGGTCCATCGGATAGACGCCCAGCATAATCGCAGTGTCGAGCATGTGGTCGTACAGGGTCAGTTCGCCGACGGGGTAAGCGTCAACAAATTGAGAGTAGGTCATCAGGCGGCTCTGTTCCAGTGCCTCGATGCCCTGTTGCAGCACCGCTTCGCTCACTTTGCCTTGCCAGTAGCCTTCAATGAGTTTTTTGAATTCGCGGTTTTCGCCCAAGCGGGGATAACCGTACGCATAGGTCTGCATAATCGCCTCCTTATTTCTCACTTGCGCGTCAACGATGCACGCGTGCCCGAAAATGATACCTGATAGGGCTTGAGATCGGCGCCGCGGCGATTGGGAGCATGTGAAGTCGCGCCGTTTTCTCCAAAACCACCAACTAATGTGCTATAATATGGGGCGGAGGTTTCAATATGCGACGGCGAAGAGGCTTTACCTTGATCGAGCTCCTGGTTGTGATTGCGATTATCGCCATCTTGGCGGCGATTCTGTTCCCTGTGTTTGCCCAGGCGCGCGAGAAGGCGCGTCAAACGACTTGTGTGAATAACATGAAGCAGCTGCTCACGGCAGGGATGATGTATATGCAAGACTACGACGAAAAGTTCCACCGCCTGCTTACTGGCGCTCGCGTGTTGAACAACAATCCGAACGGTCCTGACCAAGCATTTGGCATGGAAAATGCGTTAATGCCCTATGTCAAGAATGAAGGTATCTTCTCTTGCCCGAGTGACAATATCCGCCGCGACGATTGTACGGGTCCAACAGGCATCGGGTTTCCCATCAGCTATTCGTGGACACATTACCAAAGTGGGCAATGGGCAGACACAGCCACATTTGGGGTCTGTGCGTATTATGCTACGGAAGACTCGCGACCTTTAGCAGTGATAGGGCGTCCAGCAGAGACGATTGTACTGTATGAGCTCTGGACAACTGTCAGTTACAGTCGTCATATGGCATGGTGGCGTTGGGACAACACAAACATAGCGAACCCTTCCTGGCCGGATGCGCCGAATAGCTTCGCGTTCAACTGGTGCGGATCGGGGGATGCCCGCATGACCATCGGCGCCCACCAACAGAGAACAAACTTTGGCTTCGCTGACGGACATGTTAAGGGAATGCCTCGTCGCGCTATCATGTACTGGCCTTGGGATGCAACCGCGGTTCAGCAACTTCGCAGGAATTTGATACACTGGGACGAAAGATTCAAGGGGAACTGAGTCATGGACGATCGGACAAAAACTATTGTACTAATTGTCTTCGTTGTAATCGCCTTGGCGATAGCGGTCTTTTCGGGGTATCGCGCCTTCCGGCAGGAACAAGGCGAGGTACAAGGACATATTGACTTGTTCCCTGGAGGAAAGCAGGGAGAAATCCAGCGTCAGAACCAGACTGCGCCGCCTTTAACACCTGCGCAATCATCTCCCTGAGCGTGAACAAAGAACCGTGGGGCGTCGGTGGTCAGCGTGACCTCGAAAAGTTGCCGACGTCTCACCTCTTCCTCCTCCTTTTTGTAGTATGCCTACAAAAGTGTACCGTCCTAAGAGACTGTTTAGGAAGGTAAATACGGATCCGTTGATGATGCTGATTTCTTGGCAATTCTCGTTTCTTTCGGACGCGAGTGTCATGCACGTCCATGCGCTGAGGACATAAACGGTGATGGTTTAGTCGATGATGCGGACTTACTGGCAATTCGTTCCAACTTTGGACTAACTTACTGAACCCGCTTAATTCTTGCCCTACCCGCTCGATTCCCGATCGAGCGGGTATAATCTTTTTCAGTTGCAGGACGCACATCTTGGGCAAGGAGGACAGACGCTTTTGGAGAGCTACAAAATCGCAGGTGGAACGCCCCTCACAGGCGCAGTGACGGTTAGCGGGAGCAAAAACGCAGCGTTGGCGTTGATGGCAGGCGCGCTTTTGATCGAAGGCGAGGTGTTGTTGCATAATACGCCCCAAATCGAGGATGTGTCTACGATGATTGCCTTGCTGGAGGGGCTGGGTGTTCGCACCGCGTGGCAGGGCAATGCGCTCTATCTGGATACGCGCGTGCTGCACCATGCGCAACCGAACCCGCAACTGGTGAACCGCATGCGCGCCTCGTTTTATATTTTTGGACCGCTGCTGGCGCGGCTGGGTTACGCCAAGATGCCCCACCCGGGCGGTTGCCAGATTGGCAGTCGCCCTGTGAACTTCCACATCAACGGGCTACGTGCGCTGGGCGCAACCATCACGCAGAACGGCAACTCCTACACAGCGCAAACGCTCGGTCTTTCGGGCGCACGCATCTATTTAGATATGCCGAGCGCAGGCGCGACGCAGCAGCTCATGACCGCGGCGGTATACGCCAGCGGGCTGACCATTATCGAGAACGCCGCGATGGAGCCGGAGGTCGTGAACCTCGCGAACTTCCTCAACGCAGCAGGAGCACACATCGAAGGCGCCGGCACAAGCACCCTCTACATCCGAGGTCCAGCGCAACTGCACAGTCAGGTGGAGTTTTCTGTGATCCCTGACCGACTGGAGGCAGGCACTTTCGCGCTGGCAGCGGCAATCACGCGCGGCGAGGTCACCCTTGAAAAAGTGATTCCGGAGCATTTGCATGCGCTCTTAGCAAAACTGCGCGAGGCGGAAGTGCAAGTGCGCGAATGCGAGGACAGCATCAGTGTTCGAGCATCCGACCGCCCGAAACCGCTTGACATCCGCACGATGCCCTATCCCGGCTTTCCCACCGATTTGCAGCAGCCGATGTGCGCGCTATTGACGCTTGCGGAGGGCGCGTCCAAAGTGCTGGAGACTATCTATGAGAATCGCACGCAGCATGTGCCCGAACTGCAAAAAATGGGCGCGGACATCACGGCGGAAGGGCGCACGATTTTGATCCGCGGTGTGGACAAGCTCAAAGGCGCGCGGGTGAAGGCGACCGATTTGCGGGGCGGTGCAGCGCTCGTCATCGCGGCGCTCGCCGCGCAGGGGGAAACTACTGTCGAAGAGATAGAGCATATTGACCGTGGCTACGAGCAACTGGAACAGAAGCTGCGGGCGTTAGGAGCGCAGATTGAGCGAATCAAACCCTATGCGCTTGCAACCCCTCTCATCGAGGAGGTACAACAGACTCCGTGATGTTTCGCTTGTATACTGAGTTAGGTGTGGATTTAGGCACGGCGAACCTGCTGGTGTACCAGCGGGGGCGTGGCATTGTACTGCGGGAGCCGTCGGTGGTCGCTATTTCGCAGCCATCGGGCAAGGTGTTAGCAGTCGGCGAGGACGCACGCTTGATGCTGGGGCGTACGCCGGGCAACATCACTGCCGTCAAGCCCCTCGTGAACGGCGTCATCGCCGACTACACCATCACGCTGGAGATGCTGCGCTATGTGATCAACAAGATTCTGGGTAAGCGACGGCTCTTCGCCCCGCGTATGCTGGTGTGCGTGCCCTCCAGCGCAACCGATGTGGAGCGACGCGCCGTACAACAAGCAGCCAAGGAGGCTGGAGCCGGCGAAGTGCATCTGATCGAAGAGCCGATGGCAGCGGCGATTGGCGCTGGGCTTCCCATCAGCCAGCCCGGCGGCAACATGGTCGTGGATATTGGGGGAGGCACGACCGACATCGCGGTCATCTCGCTGGGGGGGATTGTGATTAGCCGCAGTATTCGGGTCGCGGGCAACAAACTCGACGAAGCCATCACCCGCCATGTGCGCCAAGCGTACAACTTGATGATTGGCGAGCGCACGGCAGAGGAGATTAAAATTCGCATCGGCTCTGCTTACCCGTTGCAACAGGAGCTGACGATGGAGGTGCGTGGGCGCGACCTGGTGGAGGGCTTGCCGCGCACGGTGGTCATCCACTCCGAGGAGATTCGAGCAGCGCTGATGGAGCCTGTGAACCAGATCGTAGAGAAGGTGCGTTCTGTGCTGGAGGAGACGCCGCCTGAACTCGCCGCCGATATTATAGAGCGTGGGATTGTGCTGACGGGTGGTGGGGCGTTGCTGCGCGGCTTCGATAAACTACTCCAGCACGCGACGGGCATCCCCGTCTACATCGCGGAAGACCCGCTCTCCTGCGTGGCGATTGGCACCGGGCGTGCGCTGGAAGAGATGGACGCGATTATGAAAGCGGCGCAGTAGTTTCGCCTCAGCGGGCTGTGCGAACTTCCAGGATGCTGTCGTCGCCTATTTCCAGTGTATGCGCTGCTGCACCGCCATTGACAGCCACTTCCAGATAGCCATTGCTGCCCCAGTATGCCAGCGGCGCGCCCCATGCCACCTCGCCAAAGGTTCGTACCAGCGGTAACGGCGTTGCGTGGGCGTCCTTGCCAATCAAAACAACCGCGACGCCCCCGTCAGGGTGGAATTTCGCGAACTCATCTCGTCGCAGGTTGAAGATGACATTCCCGAAATGATCGATGTGGAGCGGCTTACAGCGGACAACCCCTTCGCTAAACTCTGGCTCGATGTCGGGCAGTGAAATCAGCGTTGTCGCCTCGATAGGCGTTCCCAAGCGATCAAGCGGGACGCCGTTAGCCAGGTGCGCGGCGCACGGGGCAAAGAGATCGCGCCCGTGAAAGGTTGCGCTCACCTCAGAAAGATGGTAGCGCGGATTGTCCAGCGCGACGGCACATTGCGGTGGGTCGTCGCGCAACGCGAGACTCAGTAAGCCGTTATCGGGGGCGATGTAGGTGTGTCGCACCCCGCGTACCGCCACTGCCCGACGCGCCGTGCCCACGCCGGGATCTACAACCGCCACGATAATCGTATTTTCAGGCAGGTAAGGCGTCGCCGTCGCCAGAAGATACGCCCCGCTGCGCACATTCTGGGGCGGTACGCCGTGTGTCAAGTCCAGAATCTCGCAAGTGGGGCATAGGCAGAGCAACACCGCTTTCACCTGCGCGACATAGGTGTCCTCATAGCCGTAGTCGGTGAGTAATGCAACGAGTCGGCTCATACTTTCACCCTATGGGGCTTCGGAATCGGATTCGTCTGCTTCCAGGATCGCTTGACAACAGTCCACGAGCCGTATGGTTCCGATGAGTTTGCCCTCGCCTTGCACGGGCAGGGTATCCAATTCGTGTTGGAGCATCAGCGCGATTGCTTCCTCAATGGGGGCGTGTTCGCTAATCACGGGTGGGTTGGGCGTCATCCAGTGCGTAATCGGGCTGTTTTTTCGGGTGAGGGCGTGCGGACGAAACGGGGTGAGCTGCGGCGTGGGAACTTGCTGCGCCGCCGTCAGCCATTCGGCGTAGAGCGCGTTGAACACTTGGCGCTCCGTAATCAGCCCGACCACGACGCCTTCTTCATCCAACACGGGCAGCGTGGTCGCCTTGTAGAGGTCTAATTGATCCACCGCGTCCTGCAAGGTAGCGGTTTCTCGAAGGTAGGGCGCGTGCGTGTCCACGAACTCCAGAACGCGCATCATCGCATCTCTGCCACCTCGCGAATGATCGCGAGGGTTAAGTCGACGCTCTTTGCGAGATCGTCGATGAGGACGAACTCCTCGTGGGTGTGGATTTTCTGATGCGCCGTGCCGACAACGCAGCAGGGCAGCCCCCGTGCGATGAACACATTCGCGTCCGAGCCGCCGCCGGTGGGGCGCATCGGCGCGTCCATGCCCAGCCTGTGCAAGGCGCGGCGCACCGCCTGCACGGGCAGGTCGTTTTCGGTGAGCGTGTAGCCTTCGTAGTGGCGGTCGATTTCGATCATTGCCTGACCGCCGAACTGTTGCGCCGCCTGCTCGAACAGTTGCGTCATATGGGCGACTTGGGCGTTCACCTTGTCGGGGTTAAGGCTCCGCGCCTCTGCCATGATCACGACCTCAGGGCAGACGACATTCGTCGCCTGACCGCCGTGGATGCTGCCGATGTTGGCGGTGGTCTCGGCGTCGATGCGTCCGAGTTTCATCTGACTAATTGCGTGCGCAGCCATCTGGATGGCGTTGATGCCTTTTTCGGGCTCCACGCCGGCGTGCGCGGGCTTCCCGATAAGGCGAACGCGCATTGTATCGTGGGTCGGGGTTTGGGTAATGACCGTGCCGACGGGCGGTCCGGTATCGTACACGAAGCCGAAATCGCTATCCACCAGCGACAAATCCAACGCTCGCGCACCCTGCAGCCCGATCTCCTCGCACACGGTCAGCAGCAGTTGGATTTGCCCGTGGGGGAGATTGTTCTCCACGACGATTCGCACCGCTTCCAGAATCGCGCTCATGCCTGCCTTGTCGTCTGCGCCGAGAATACTGGTTCCGTCGGTTTTGATGACGCCGTCCTGCACGATGATTTTCAGATTTGGGTTCGGTTCGACGGTGTCGAAGTGGGCGCTGAAAAAGATTTTGGGCGCGCCCGTAATATTGGCGGGCAGCGTCGCGATGAGGTTATTCGCATCGCCGCCCACGATTTCGGCGGCGTTGTCTTCGCGGAGTTCCAGCCCCAGCCCGCGTAGGAAACCCTTCACATACTCTACCACCGCACGCTCCTGACGCGGCGGCGAGTTGATGCTACATAGCGTTGTGAAGAGATCCACCAAACGGTCGTTCTGGATGGAAATTTCGGTCATAGGCGTCTTTTTCGATGCGTGGGGGGAAATCCCTGCTATATCATGAGGTGTTCCGTGTCAACACGCAGAGCAATGCCTATCAGGTACACTCCTATAGCGGAGGAGACAGCCTATGACCACACGAACCACATTGCAAGTGGATGGACAAAACTACATCTATTACAGTTTGCCCGCTGCAGAGCAGCACGGTTTGGGCAGTATCAACCGATTGCCGTTTTCGATTCGTGTTCTTTTGGAAAACATGCTGCGCCTTGCCGAATCGCCCGAAGGCGCGACGCTTTTAGAGGACCCCGAAGTCACCCTGCGCGCCTTAGCGAATTGGCAGCCACAGCCTGAAGCGCGCGAGATCCCCCTGATGCCTGCGCGGGTGGTGTTGCAAGATTTCACGGGCGTGCCCTGCGTGGTAGACCTCGTCGCGATGCGCAACGCCATGCAGGAGCGCGGCAAAGACCCCCAACGCATTAACCCCGTCGTACCCGCCGATTTGGTGATTGACCACTCAGTGCAGGTGGACTACTTTGGCACGCAGTACGCTTTCTTTTTGAATGTAGAGAAAGAGTTCGAGCGCAACCGCGAACGCTATATGTTGCTGCGCTGGGCGCAACGAGCGTTCGACGGTTTTCGTGTCGTGCCCCCGGGCACGGGTATTGTGCATCAGGTGAACTTGGAATATCTGGGCAAGGTGGTGCAGACCAAACAGGTGAACGGCGATTTGTGGGCGTTCCCCGACTCGCTGGTAGGCACCGACAGCCACACCACCATGATAAATGCGCTGGGTATTCTCGGTTGGGGCGTGGGCGGGATTGAAGCTGAAGCCGTAATGCTGGGACAGCCCTACTATATGCTGATTCCGCAGGTGGTGGGCTTCAAACTCACCGGCGAGCTGCCCGAAGGCGCGACGGCGACCGATTTAGTACTCACCGTTACGCAGATGCTCCGCAAAAAAGGCGTGGTGGACAAGTTTGTGGAGTTCTACGGACCTGGCTTGAGCAGTCTCACGGTGGAAGACCGCGCCACGATTGCCAACATGGCGCCCGAATACGGCGCGACGATGGGCTTTTTCCCAGTTGACCAGCGCACACTGGACTATCTGCGCTTCACGGGCAGGCATGAGAGCCTCGTGCGACTCGTGGAAGCTTACTGCAAAGAGAACGCGCTGTTCCGCACCGACGACACGCCCGACCCCGAATACTCCGACACGCTGGAGTTAGACCTCAGCACGGTGGAGCCGAGCCTCGCCGGCCCGAAACGCCCGCACGACCGCGTGCCCTTGCGCGAGATGCAGTCCAGTTTTCGCAAGGCGCTCTCTACGCCCATTCGCGAAGGTGGTTTCGGGCTGCAACCCCCGGAGACCAACCAGTGGGATACGGAATCCCCTGTGGAAGATGCCCCTGCCGAGCGCGGGCATATCGGTGTGCCTGTCTTGATTGAGGGCGAGGAGGTGTTCCTCAAGCACGGCGATGTGGTCATCGCGGCGATTACCTCCTGCACGAACACTTCCAACCCCGCGGTGATGGTGGCGGCAGGCTTGCTCGCGAAGAAAGCCGTCGAGCGTGGGCTGCGCACCAAGCCGTGGGTCAAGACCAGCCTTGCGCCGGGCAGCCGCGTGGTGTCGGACTACCTTGCCAACGCAGGGCTACTGCCCTACTTGGAGGCGCTCCGCTTCCATGTGGTGGGCTACGGCTGCACCACCTGTATCGGCAACAGCGGTCCGCTTCCCCCAGTCATTTCGGAAGCCGTTAAGGAGGGCGACTTGGTGGTTGCAGCGGTGCTGTCGGGCAACCGCAACTTCGAAGCGCGTATCAATCCGCAGGTGAAGGCGAACTATCTCGCCTCGCCGCCATTGGTGGTCGCCTACGCGCTTGCAGGCACAGTGGACATCGACCTGCTGAAAGACCCGCTCGGCTGGGATCCGAACGGCAACCCTGTGTTCTTGAAGGACATTTGGCCCAGCCCGCAGGAGG
>NKPV01000034.1 GCA_002254605.1 Armatimonadetes bacterium JP3_11 | reverse complement strand
TGTAGCCCCCGCGCCCCGTGTAGCCGTTCCAGAGCGAGGGGCGCGCCGTCTCATCCTGCTGCGTGAGGATGTTCACCACGCCTGCGAAGGCGTTGGGTCCGTACATCGCCGAGCCGGGTCCGAAGGCGATTTCCACGCGCTCCACATCGTGGACGCTCAGGCTCATCGCAGGGAAGTTGCCCAGCAGCACATCGTTGAGCGGCTGCCCATCGAGCAAAAAGAGCATCCGCTCGTTGAACTCGGACGCGCTGTAGGCGCCGCGCATACTGAGAAAGCGGTGCTGCGACGACTCTTGCCCCTCAAAATCGGCGACCATGCGCTCCAACAGCTCTTGGATGGTTTGCGCCCCGCTCAGTTCGATTTCGCGCCGTGTCAGCACGCGCACGGTGGTAAACGATTCGGCGACGGGACGCTCGGTGCGCGTGGTGGTTTTAATGGTCTCTTCGGGGTCGGCGAACAGCCACTCGGCGGTCGCCGATGTGCGTTGCGCGAAACTGCCGAGCGTAAGCCCTATCACGCCTGCCACAATCCAAACATTTCGTAAAAGCATTCTGATTCACCTCGTTGCGTAGAGTTGTTGGGCTTCGCAGAGAACGCGGCGCACCTCGCTGAGGTCAAACGGCTTCGCAAGCATGGCGAACGCCTCCGCGCCGACATCGCTCTCCAGGAAGGCGTCGGGGTAGCTATCCATAACCACAATCGGAATGCGCAGCTGGCGTTGACGCACGACCCGCACGAAGTCGATGCCGCTCATGCGGGGCATATGCACATCGGTGAAGACAAGTTCGTAAGCGTGGGTTTCCAGCAGCGTCAGCGCGTCGACGCCGTTGGGTGCGATGTCCACGCGATGCCCCGCGTCTTCCAGCGCTTGGCTTAAAAACTGCTGCACCATCGGCTCGTCGTCCACCACCAAGATGCGCATTCCATGAAGATTTTCGGCAGGCGTTGGGGAAATTCACAGGCTTTTGGCAGGAGAGGAGTAATCTTTGCCCAGTTGGTTCCCCCCCCCAGCCGCTTGTCAGGTATCATGCGTTAGGGTGAAATGATGGCGTTGCACGGAGTGATTCAGGGGCGCACGATTTACTTAGAATCGGATCCGGGGCTGCCCGACGGAAGCCGTGTGGAGGTGGAAGTGCGCGTTGTGTCGGCGTCGGACGCGGCGTTGCTGGAGCGATTGCGCGAGTTGGAGGCGCAGGGGCTAATCCGCCTGCCCACGAACCCGCTTAGCCCGCCCCCGCCGTTGCCTGAACCCGTCAGGATTAGCGGCGAACCGCTTTCACAAACGATTATCGAAGAGCGTCGATGATCCTTGTCTACTACCTTGATACCAGTGCGCTGGCAAAAATTTACATCGACGAAAGCGGCACGGGTTGGATGCAGCAGCTGCTCGTGCAAGCACTGCCTCAACAGCTATATCTTAGCCACTTAGCTCGTGTGGAAATGGCTTCAGCGATTGCGCGTCGGCAACAGACGGGAAGCTTATCGCCTGCAAACGCCCGCAAATCGCTCCAACAGTTTTCTGCAGATTGGTTCCATCGCTATACAGTGGTAGCCGTTAGCAGCGAGATTATCGAACGCGCTTACGGATTAACCATTCAACACGGCTTACGCGCCTATGACGCGGTGCACTTAGCGAGCGCACTAACGGTGCGTTCGGCGTTCGCGTCGCTGGAGGGGTATGCGCTGGTGTTTGTCTCCGCCGACCAGCGGCTGTTGCAGTGCGCCCAGCAAGAAGGGCTCCGCGTGGAGAACCCCCTGAACTACGCTTAATCACGCCTCACCCGCCGAAGAGCCGCGCCAAGGGTCGCAGGGGTATACTTCTGTGCGCAGGAGTGGAAGCCGATGCATTTTGAAACGCGTGCGATACGAGAGGGGCAAGAACCCGACCCCGCGACAGGCGCGATTATCACGCCTATCTACGCCACCACGAACTTTCAGCGGCGCTCGATTGACCAGCACGACGGCTATAGCTACTCGCGCGTGTCGAACCCGACCCGCGCCGCGGCGGAGCGGTGCCTCGCTTCGCTGGAGAACGGCAACTACGCGCTGTTGTTCGCCTCGGGGATGGCAGCGGAAGTGGCGCTGCTTGGGCTGCTGCGCCCGGGCGACCATGTGGTCTGCACGCGCGATGTCTACGGCGGCACGATGTCGATGTGGAAACACCTGGCTCCCCAACGCGGGATTAGCGTCAGTTATGCCGACATGCGCTCGCTGGCGGCGGTCGAGAACGCCCTTCAGCCGCACACACGCATGCTCTGGCTGGAGTCCCCCACGAACCCGCTGACCTATGTGCTGGACCTGCCCGCGCTTGCGGCGCTGGGGCGACGGCACGACCTGCTGACCGTGGTGGATAATACCTTCGCCACGCCGTACTTACAGAATCCGCTGGAGATGGGCGTGGATGTGGTGGTGCATAGCGTCACGAAGTACTTAGGCGGGCACAGCGACATCTTGGGCGGCGCGCTGGTGTTCAATCGCGCCGATCTATGGGAACCCCTTTGGGACCAGCAGGCGATTGGCGGCGCGGTGCTGTCGCCTTTTGAAAGTTGGCTTTTGCTTCGGGGGATGAAAACACTTGCCGTGCGGATGCGCGCCCACTGCGAGAACGCGGCGACCATCGCACAGTACCTAAGCCAACACCCGAAAGTGGAGCGGGTGCTGTACCCCGGCTTGCCCGACCATCCCCAGCACGCACTGGCGCAACGGCAGATGCGTGGGTTCGGCGGCATGATTGCGGTGTACCTCAAGACCGACCGCGCCGGCGTAGAAAGATTCTGTCAGCGCTTGCGCCTGTTCAACCTTGCCAGCAGCCTCGGCGGCGTGGAGTCGCTGGTGGGATACCCTGCCACGATGTCGCACGAAGGGCTAACCGACGCCGAGCGTGCCGAACGCGGCATCACCGACAACCTCGTGCGCCTCTCCATAGGAATTGAGCATGTCGATGATTTAATCGCAGACCTGGAGCAGGCGTTGGCGCGGCTTTAGGGGGCTTCCCGCTCCATGCGTTCGGGCGCAGAAACGCCCAACAGTTGTAGGGTGCGTGCCAGCGTCAAGCGAGTCGCCTGCGTCAGCAGCAATCGCGCCCCCTGCAGCGCAGGCTCTGCATCTAACACACGGCACTCCGTGTAGAAACTGTGAAACGCGCGCGCCACATCCAGCGCATACGCCGTCAGGCGGTGCGGTGCATCGTGTTTGACCGCCAGTGCAATCTCTTCGGGCAGGTCGGCAAGCCGCTTGATAAGCGCAACTTCCGCAACGTGGGTCAACCCACTCAAGTCCGTCGTCGCGGGGTCGGGAATCGATACGCCGCGCTCCGCCGCCGTGCGCTCGATGCTGCAAATCCGTGCGTGGGCATACTGCACATAGAACACGGGATTCTTCTCCGACTGCTCTTGGGCAAGTTCGATATCGATATCCAGCGTGCTCTCGTGCGAGCGCAGCAGGTAGAAGAAGCGCAACGCATCCACGCCGATTTCGTCCATCACCTCGCGCAGGGTGATGAACTCGCCCGCGCGTTTGGACATACGCACAGGTTCCGCCCCACGAAATAGGTTCACTAACTGATAAATCAGGATCTGCAGGCGGTTCGGGTCGTAGCCCAACGCTGCCATCGCCGCCCTCATCCGTGCGACATAGCCGTGGTGGTCTGCGCCCCAAAGGTCAATCATCAGGTCGTAGCCCCGCTCGTACTTGTCGCGATGGTAGGCGACATCGGCGGCTAAATAGGTCGGCATGCCGTTCGCACGCACCAGCACGCGGTCTTTCTCGTCGCCAAACGCCGTCGATTTGAGCCAGAGCGCGCCCTCATGTTCGTAGGCGTAGCCGCGCGCCCGCAGCGCGTCCAGCGTCGCCTGCACGCTGCCTGAATCGTAGAGGCTCTGCTCCGAGAACCAGCGGTCGAAACGCACCCCGAAAGCGGCAAGGTCGCGCTCCTGCTCGTGGAGCATCTGCTGCTTGGCAATCTGGGCGAATCGCTTCAGCACGGTCTCAGGGTCGCCCTCGGCAAACGAGTCGCCGTACTGCATCCGGATGCGCTGCGCGATCTCTTTGACATACTCGCCATGGTAGGCGTCTTCGGGCATCGGGACAGACTCGCCTAGGAGCTGCCGATAACGGGTCAGTACAGACAGCGCGAAGTTACGGATTTGGAGCGAGTTCTCGCCGTCGTTAATGTAGAACTCGCGCTCGACGGTGTAGCCTGCCGCTTCGTAAAGACGCGCCAGCGCATCGCCAACAGCGGCGTTCCGCCCGTGCCCCAGCGTGAGCGGTCCTGTCGGGTTCGCACTCACAAACTCAATTAGCACGCGCTTGCCCGCGCCCAAATTCAGGCTGCCGTAGCGCATCCCTTGCGCGAGGATATGGCGCACGACCTCCCCCGCCCAACTCGGCTTGAGATAAAAGTTCAAAAACCCTGCCCCCGCCACCTCGACGCGCTCGACCCATTCGTGGGACTCGGCGGGCAAGTATTGACGCAGGATTTCAGCGACCTCGCGCGGGTTCCGACGCGCTTGCCGCGCCAGAAGCATCGCGAGATTCGTGGCAAAGTCGCCAAACTGCGGATTGCGCGGCGTCTCGATCTCAAATTCCGGCAGCGTCTCCAACTCCAACGCGCCCGCCGCCTGCGCAGCGAGCGCCGCCTGCTGTACCCATGCGGCTAACTGCTGGCGTATCATAGAGTATTGATTATACCGAAAGGCGCGTGGGAGGCTGGTGAAGCCATTCACAGCACGCTTCAGCAGGAACTTTTTCGCGCCCACATGGGATACAATTAGGACAGTGGAGGACTACCGCGTGAAAACGAAACTCATTCGCGGGGGGCTAACCGTGGCGGCGCTCGGGCTGATGTTCGCCAGCGGTTGGCTAACCCGCAATCTGATGGCAGCCCTACTCTTGAAGCGTGGCTCGGAGGTGGTGGTTCAGCGCGACTTCGCGCCTGCGCTTGCCGACGCGCGTACTCCCACATCAAACGCACAAGTCTCCGAGCCGTCGATGGTGGGCTTATATAATCGAGTGTTCAGCCTCGTACGCGATGAGTATGTGGAGCCCATAGATACTGAGAAACTGGCGCATGGCTCGCTGGATGCGTTGCTGGCGTCGCTCAACGACCCACGCTCGCAGTTCTTGCGTCCCGATCAGCACGAGCAATTTACCCGCGCCCTCAACGGCGAAATTCAGGGAATCGGCGCCGTGTTGACCATCGTGAACCGCAAGACGACGCTGCGCGTGGGCAACGAAACCACGCCCCTGGAGCAGAACCTGCTTCAAGTCGCGGCGGTCGTACCCGGCTCGCCCGCTGAGAAAGCAGGACTGAAACAGGGCGATGTGATCGACGCCATCGGCGAGCAGTGGATCATTTCGGAAGACCCGTTTGCGGAAATCACACAACTCCAACGCATGCACAGCCCGCGCGAGCAAGTTCGCGAAGCGAGCGAACGCGCCCGCCAGCGACTGCAAAACAGCCTCACACTGAGCGAAGCAATCCAGCGACTCAGCCAGAACCCGAAAGACGAGAAGGATGCCAAGCCGCTCCAACTGACCGTGAAGCGCGGTGGGCAGACGCTGAAACTGGAAGTTGCCCGCGCCACGACCAAAGTGCGCCCCCTGGAGTATCGACTGCTCCAGAATCGTTGGGGCTACCTGCGTCCGAACCTGCTGAACGCCGTCGCGGCGCGCGAGTTCGCCAACGCCCTACGCACCCTCAAACAAAGCGGCGCGAAAGGGCTGATCATCGACCTGCGCGGCGTCGCCATCGGACAACAGGAACCGATGCTGCAGCTCCTCAGCCTCATCGCCGCCAAACGACAAGTCGCCCAAGTGGAATATCGAGAGGGCAAGACCTACAAAAAACGCCCCCTGAACCTGCCCAAAGCGCCACAACCCGTGAACCTGCCCATCGCCGTATTGGTGGATCGAGGCACTTATAACCTCGCAGAGGTGACCGCGCTGGCTATTCGGCAGACCGCCAAAGCGCGGATATTCGGCATGCCCACCTTCGGCGAGGCGTCACAGACGAACCTCTACCGGCTCAAAGACGGCTCAGGCTTCACCCTGACCGTGGGACGCTACATGGGCGTCGACGGAACCAAGTTCCATCAGCAGGGCGTGCAACCCGATGAACGCATCGCCATAGAACCGCGCATGCGCGGGCAACTGGGCGGCGACCCCGCTCTGGAACGCGCCCTCAAATGGCTTTCCACACAGGAGAAAAAATCATGAGAGAACGCGGACGCGCTTGGATTTCCCTGTTGATACTATTGCCAAGTATGTTTGTCGCCGGTTTTCTGGGCGCGGAGGGCTACGCCGCGCTCACCCGCTCATCGGTACCCTTGCTCGGTACGCCGCTGCTGAACGCGCCTTTCACTCGGGAACCGTTGAACCCAACAGACGCCTTCCGTAGCACGCTCGCAGAGGTCGAAGCACATTACTACGGCTCGCCCCCGCCCATCGATAAACTCACCTACACCAGCATCGAGGGCATGCTGGGGGTACTCGGAGATCCCTACACGCGCTTTATGGATCCCGATGCCTTCCGCCGTATGCAGGAAGACACCCAAGGGAGCTTCACCGGGATTGGCGCCCTACTGGAAGACGCGCCGGGCGGCGCACGCATCGTGCGTCCCTTGCCCAATAGCCCTGCGTCCAAGGCGGGCTTGAAACCAGGCGACATCATCATCGCCGTCGACGGAAAGAGCTTAGAGCGCGTCGCCCTCGACGACGCCGTGCGCATGATTCGCGGTCCGCGCTTTACTGATGTGAAACTCACCATTCGACGCAACGGCGTAGAAGAACCGTTCACCGTCACCATCCGTCGCGACCTCGTGGAAAGCCCAACCGTCGATGTCTATCTGGAAGACGACACCAACAAAATCTACCGCATCTGGCTGCAAAACTTCAGCGAGAAAGCCCCCACGCTGCTCGACCGCGCCCTTAATGAAATTAAGCAGAACGGCGGACGCGCCATCATCTTGGACCTGCGGGCGAACCCCGGTGGGTTGCTCGATTCCGCAATCGAGGTCGCCAGTCGCTTTATCCCAGGCGATCAGGTGGTGGTGAGCATCGTGGGGCGTCAGGGCTTGCTGGAACGACGCTACACCCTGCGCGGGCGCTACCGCAACCTCGATATACCCATAGTGGTTCTCATCAACGGCGGCAGCGCCAGCGCCTCGGAAATCGTCGCGGGCGCCCTGCGCGACCATAAAGTCGCTCCCCTGATTGGCGAAGACTCGTTCGGCAAGGGGTTAGTGCAAACTGTTATCCCCACCTCGCAAAATACCGCGGTCGCCATCACCACCGCGAAGTACCTTACGCCGAACGGCACCGACCTGAACGCCAAAATAGTGGACGGCAAGCGCGTCGGCGGTCTCAAACCCGATATCGAGGTCAAAAACCCCGAAGACTGGCGCATGACCGAAGAAGACAAGGCGCGCGACCTGCAACTGCAAAAAGCCTTACAGGTGCTCCGCGAAAAACTGCATGCGTCCAAGCAAGGCAACGGCGTCCTGCGCGCCCAAAACAACACGGAGGTGAACCAGTGATACTCTATATCGGCTCTGACCACGCAGGCTACTCGCTGAAAGAGTACCTAAAAAACCACCTACAGCAACATGGCTACGAAATCTTAGATGTGGGCGTACACTCGGAGACCCCAGCGGACTATCCCGACATCGCCCACACGCTCACGGCGCAGCTGGTGCAGGAGACCCGCCCCGCGTTGGGGATTCTGATTTGCGGCACGGGAATTGGCATGTGCATCGCCGCGAACAAGCGTCCGGGCATTCGCGCCGCCAACGCCAGCGAGCCGGTCTCCGCGGCGCTCGCCCGCGAGCATAACAACGCCAACATCCTCTGTTTGGGCGCGCGCGTGGTCGGTCCGGAACTGGCTCGCGCGACGGTAGAGGCTTTCCTGCGTACAGGCTTCAGCCCCGAAGAACGCCACCATCGGCGCGTGCAGAAACTGGAACTGATTGGAGGTGACCTTAAATCCCACACCGAGCCACTGAAATAGGTCAGACGAAGCGCGCGATTCTCGTGTTTTGCCACCACGAGGCACATGAGGAAGCCTACTGGAGCGACGAGATGCGCGCGCTCGCCCAGTCCGCAGGCATGCGTATCGTCGCCGAAACTCGCCAAAAACGCCACCTCCCCGATGTCGCCACGTATGTCGGCAAAGGGAAAGCCGAAACGCTTTTCCAGCTCGCCCGCGAACACGAGGCGGATACCATCCTGTTCGATGTGGAGTTGAACCCCGTACAGCAGCGCAACCTCGAACAGATTACACAGACTCGCGTGCTGGATCGCACGCAATTGATTCTGGACATCTTCGCGCAGCGGGCGCGCTCACGCGAAGGCGCGTTGCAGGTCGAACTCGCACAACTGCTCTACCTGATGCCTCGCTTATCCGGTAAAGGAACGGCGCTCTCGCGGCTTGGCGGTGGCATCGGCACCCGCGGACCGGGCGAGACGAAACTGGAGATCGATAAACGCCGGATACGCGAACGCGTTGCCCACCTGCGCCACGAAATCGAAGAAATCCGCCGCCAGCGCGTTCACCAACGCAGCTCACGGCGCAAACTGCCCTTCCCCAGCGGCGCCATCGTCGGCTATACCAACGCGGGCAAGTCCACGCTGCTCAATGTGCTGTCTGGCGCACAGACCTATGTGGACGACCGCGTGTTCGCCACGCTGGATCCCACCACGCGGCGCGTCGTGCTGCCCGATGGCTGGTCCGTACTGCTGACCGATACCGTCGGCTTCGTGGAGAACCTGCCCCCGATGCTTCTGGAGGCGTTCTACGCCACGCTCGAAGAGGTGCGCGAGGCGGACTTCCTGATTCATGTGATCGATATCTCCAGCCCCCATTGGGAACTGCAACGCGACGCCGTCGAGACGACTCTGGTGGAGCTTCAAGCCGACCAAAAACCCGTGATTACAGTATTCAACAAGGCGGACTGTGTGCGCGATGCGGCGGTGCTGCGTCGCCTGGTCGCCGAGACGCCCAACTCGGTCTATATTTCGGCGCGGCTGGCGCAGGGCATTCCACACCTGATGGATCGCATCGTCGCAACCGTGCAGGGGATGTTGGTCAGCGTCGATGTGTGGCTTCCCTACGAAGCGACTGCCCTGCTTGCCGAGTGCTACGAGTATGGGCGCGTGCTGTCCGTAGACTATCACGAGGAGGCTATCCATCTGCGGGCGCAGGTCATCCCATCGGTGGCGGCGCGGCTGAGAGAAAGCCAAAAGTAGCACAGCGATGCGGTCGCGCACTGGCTGTCGACGGCGTCTTACACGGCGTCGCGCCGTTGCCCGCTCCTATCGGGGTGCTTACGGCACACGGGGAAACGACTTACCGTTGCTTCCTTCCGGACCTGGCGGGGTTCACCGTCCCTCCGTTGCGTAAGTCCCGATGATCAACACGGGCGCGTACGCGCGTTTCGCGCAGACCGTCCCGCCTCGAGCCAGAATTCAGCCCTGCTATGGCGGATTGCAGGTACAGGGAACCGCCAGCTCCCCGCTTAGCGCGACCGCACAACTAAGTGTACCCGATAACACAGCCCCCACAGGCAAATGGCACGCTTGGGGTATTATATCGCCATGACTTACAGGGGGACTCTATGATACGACAGAAGCTGAATCAGTTCACCCATTGGTGGAACATTGCGAAGGAACTTTCACCGAAGCAGGTGGAACGCGAGTTGCTAACGCCGTTCCGAATCGCGTTGGTGGGGCATCCTGACCGTGTGGAAGCGGTATGGCGCGTGCTGACCAACGGCGCAAGCCCGACGCAGTTGCAGACCGCTGCGGAATATGTCAAACGGTTCAACGCGCCTGTGAACGAGGAGTTCGATTTTGTCTTGGGCTGCGACGCGCTGGAAGTGCCCCAGGATGCCATCGAGGCGATTGTCGACCACTTTCAAAAACACGATTTCCCGCTGATTGCGCTGGCACGGGTGTTGCCCGGTACGCGCGAACTGGTGGTGAATCGGCTCATTGAAGATGTAGCATCGCTGAACGCGGGGTTGGCGATGATGTCGGCGTTGCCGTCGGTCTTCCCGTTGCTGGGGCTGCTCGCGCCGCCTGCTGCAGTGGCGGATATAGTCATGCTGACCAAGAACCAGTTACTGATGGTGCTGCGCGTCGCGGCGGCATTTGGCAAGACCCCCGATTGGAAAAAGCGTCTGCCAGAGTTGGCAAGCGTGCTGGGTGCGGCGTTCGGCTGGCGTGCCGTGGCGCGTCAGCTGGTCGGCTTCGTGCCCGGCGGAGTCGGCATGGTCGTCAAAGGCATGATTGCCTACGCAGGGACGCTCACCGTCGGACGCGCCGCGGCATGGTTCTACGCTACCGGCAAATCGCCCAGCCAAGCAGAGCGCGAACGGCTCTACAGGCAGGCATGGGAAGAGGCACGCGAAAAAAGCCAACAGTGGAATCAACCGTGACCAAAGCGTGCCCGATTGCCCTCATAATCTGGCTCTTACTTAGCGGGGGATGGGCAAAGTCTAACCCCGAAACAGTGCAGCTCGCCAACGGCGCAACGATTATCGTGGAGCGCATCCCCAACGCGCCGCTCACCGCCATCGAGGTCTGGATTCGCGTCGGCGTCGCGAACGAAACCCCAACCACTTCGGGAGTCGCGCACTTGCTGGAGCATCTCATCTTCAAAGGCACTGCGGAGCTGGCGCCGGGCACGCTGGATGCCGTGTTCGAACAGGCAGGCGGGATCCTGGACGCCACCACCGAACGCGACTGGACACGCTACCGTGCCAGCGTGCTTCCTGAACACTGGCAAGAACCGCTCCAAACCTTACTTCGCTGCCTGCGGAACCCCGCTTTGAACGAGAAGCAGTTAGAACAGGAGCGACGCCTCATCCTGAACGACGAATACGCACTCCATCGCGCCGACCCGATACGCCCAGCACGCTACGCGCTCTTCGCCGAGGCGTTTCCGGACCATCCTTATGGCTTGCCGCTATTAGGCGACCCCGCAACCCTGATGCGCCACACGGTTCAGACCGTGCGCCAATTTCACCAAGCGAACTATCTGCCTGAGCGCGTGATTATTGTGGTGGTGGGCGCAGTGGAACGGGAAGCGGTGCAAAAGGTCGTGGAATCCGTATGGCGCAGAAGCGACTCTTCAGCGGATACGGGTGCAAGGCTTGGGGGTGGGGATACCCCCGCGCCTATCTCGTCGCGCCCGCCCTCCTCCTCTCCCAGCTCGCGGGAGAATGCGTCAGGGGACGGGGGCAACCTCATCACTGTCGCCCACGATTCGTGGCTCGCTTTCGGGATACGAACGCCCCCTGCACGCGATATAGACGCTTGGCTCTGCGCCGAAATCGTTCGGATTGCGTTGGCAGAGCCGTATCGGGGGCTGCTCTACGAAGGCGACGGTGCGCTGCCATTCGGGCGATTGCAAAGCGAGTACCTGCCGCGCGTTGGGGGGAGCCTAATCGCCTTCTACGCCCTGCCGCCCGTGCAAGCCAACGCGCAGTGGCAAGCGACGACCCGACAGCGTTTCGAGCGCGCCCTTGAAAGAATCGCCGAAGGCGACGCTCGAATCGCTCTGGAGCAAGCGCGCGCCATCGCTTTAGCGCGACATGAGAGCGCGATGCGCAACCCGTTGGAGCGGGCACGCTGGTACGGACTCTGCGCCGCGCTGCAACTTCCCCTCTCGCCCGAAGAGTACGCCAACCGCCTCAAAAATCTGCCTGTGGAACAGGTGGAAGCGTTCATTCGGGCAAGCACGGGGCTGCACGCCCGCTCCGGAACCGCCGTCCCCAACGCGCTCTCCCCGCGCACAACTCCGACGCTCATAAGCAGCCCGCTACGGGGCGTTGCTGCGACCGCATCATCGACACGATCAGTCGTCGTGCGCCAGCGACTGGCGAACGGACTGCGAGTCGTCGCGGTTTCCGCCCCCGACGCCGAGAGCGTCGTCCTCCATGTCGTCGTGGGGCACACACTGGGCGAATCCGCCGCGGCAGGCGAGCTGACCACACGCATGCTGTTCGGCGAGACCCAAAACGAGACCGAACGCACGCTCGCAATGCGCATCGCCCGCTCAGGCGGCAGCCTGAGCGTGGAGTGGACACCCGCCGGCGCACGAATCACCGCGTTCGCTCGACCCGACTCGGTAGTGAACTGCCTGGCGCTGCTCAAGGAAGCACTGCTCCGTGCGGAGTTCACCGACTCGGGGCTTCAACGCGCCCTCCGACAAGCACTCTACGACCGCCAATACCGCGAAGGCGCGTCCGCTTGGCGATTGGGAGCCGCCTTGATAGACGCTTACGGCGACGAAGAATCGCTCAGGGGCGTGTCGCTCAGTGCTGTCCGAGCCTACTATCACAAACACTATCGCCCGGAAAACGCCGTGATGGTCATCGCAGGGAACCTCCCCGTGGAGCAACTTATGGCGATGGCGCAACAGTTCTGGGGCAATGCGTGGGAGCAGCCCCCCACCCCGAGAACGCCCGAACCACCGACGGAGACAACGCTACGCATCGGCGCGATTACCGACCCCCACGGCTGCGCCTACACAGGCTATGCGTGGGCGACTGATGTGGCGTCTCCATCGGACTACTACGCCCTGCTGGCGCTGCAGACGCTGCTCATGGAAGGGAAACGGGCGCGCATGTTCGTCGCCGCGCGTGAACAATCGGGAATGGGCTATGCGCTACTTACAGAGACTGCTTTGGGGAAAGGTTATGCGCTCGGCTTCGGCGCGACGCAAACAGGCAAAACTCCCCTGTCGCATAGTCTCGTGTCGCAGGCGTTGCAGGAACCGATACAACCGCACGAGTGGCGGCGCGCCCAGCAGCTCCTGCGCGGCGAATGGGAACGGCTCCGTCTCAGCTTGCACACCTTTACAGCAGCTCTGGCGTGGGCAGAACTGAGCGGGCTGAGCTACGAAACGGTATGGAACGCGCCCAACATCCTCAACGCACTGTCGCTGGAGTCGGTCGAAGCGCAACGCCAACGCCTCGTGCAACGCGCCCTCGCCAACAGCCGTGATCGATAGGCTACCCTACAAACAGACGCGACTTGCTTAGCTCCATCTGCATCGTCACGAGGCGATGGTACACACCCTCGCGTTCCATCAGTTCATCGTGTGTGCCTATCTCCACGATGCGCCCGCGCTCCAGCACAACGATTCGGTCGGCGTTGCGCAAAGTGGACAATCGGTGCGCAATCGCGATAGTGGTGCGGTTCCGCACCAGTCGCTCTAACGCCTCCTGAATGAGCCTCTCGGTTTCGGTATCCACCGAAGCGGTCGCCTCATCCAGAATCAGAATTTGCGGATTACGCAAGATGGCGCGTGCGATGGCGATGCGCTGTCGCTCGCCGCCCGAGAGCCGATGCCCCCGCTCGCCCACCCAAGTATCGTAGCCGTCGGGAAAGCGCATAATAAAATCGTGCGCGTTCGCGGCTTTCGCGGCTTCGATAATCTCCTCCAGGGTCGCCTCCGGGCGCGCATACGCGATATTCTCGCGTATCGTACCCGGAAACAGGAAGTTGTCCTGCAACACCACGCCGATATGCCGACGCAGGTCTTGCATCCGTATCTCGCGCAAGTCCTTACCATCCAGCAGAATCCGCCCACGCGTGGGGTCATAAAAGCGACAAATCAGGTTAATCAGCGTCGTCTTACCAGAGCCTGACGGACCCACCAGCCCAATCATCTCACCCGGACGGATGTGCAAGTCGATGTCGTGCAGCACCGGATGATGCTTTTCGTAGCCGAACGAGACATTTTCCAGCACAATCTCGCCCCTGACTTCGGTAAGGGGTTTGGCGTCGGGTGCGTCGCGTACCTCAGGCTCCGTGTCCAAAATCTCAAACACGCGCTCGGCGGCGGTCACGGTACGCGATGCCCAGTCCATAATGTTCGTGATAATGCTCAGAGGTCCAAACAGCATGCCGATATACGACAAGAATGCGACCAGCTTGCCGAGCTCAAAAGTGCCCTCCAGTACGCCCCGACCACCGACATACCAAATCACAAACGAACTGGACATCACCAGAAACGAAATCAGTGGGAACACGCTGGCGTTGATTTTGCCCGCGACCATGCCCGTCTCTGCGATTTCGAAGTTGCGCTTGTCAAAAGTTTGTATTTCGCGGTGCTCTTGGGTGAACGCTTTCACTTCACGGATTCCGGACAGGGTGCCGCCCAAATGCGCTGTGAGGCGCGACCAGCGATGCCAGTGCCGACGCCAGACCCGAATCACTTTGTGCCACGCATAACGCGAGAGCCACACGATAAACGGCGCGGGGGTCAGCACCAGCAAACTCAACTTCCAGTCCATCAGCACCATCACCGTCGCAATGCCGATAATCATCAGCAAGTTCAGGGCAATTGTGGGCGCGCTGTTCACCACGAAATCGTACAGCGCGTCCGTGTCGCGCGTCACACGGCTCATAATCGAGCCGGTCTGTCGCTTGTCAAAGTAGCTCAACGAAAGCCACTGCAGGTGCTGATAGAGCTTCGAGCGCAGCATGAACGAAATCTGGCTGCCCAGCCAGGCGTTGAGCCTGCCCCGAAGGATGTTCACGCCCGTACCCAGCAGGCGGATACCGATGAGTCCACCCAGCAGCCACAAAAACAGATGCGCGTTTTTGCGCGGGACAAGTACCTCGTCGATAAGTACCTTCGTGAGGTAGGGTGGGGTCAGCTCCACGGCGGCTGTGATAACCGCTAACAGAGTGGAAATCCCCATATATTTCCAATAGGGGCGCACCAACCCCATCAGGCGCACCAGCACCTGTTTCTGCGAGCGACACGCGGGACACGAGACGCTGTCTTCGGGGATCGGACGACCGCACCTTTCACACACCAGTTGCTTATGCTCGAACGGCGGCGGCTCCTCGTTTTTGAGCATCGCTTCAATGCGCATCCGCGCTTGCCCAAACAGGTACGCCAGTGCGCTGCTATAGCGTATCAGCTCCAGAACGCGCCCATCCTTGAGTTTGACTTCCAGCGCCGATGCGCCAACCAGCTGCGTCGTGCGCACCTGCTCCACCGCGCTCATCGGCACAGCGAGGTGAATCGACACCAGGGGCGCGCTTCCGTTGGTGGGGGGAGCGCCGTTGTTGTACACGCCGTTCTGGCTGTTGTTTTTACGCAACCATGGCAGGCGCGCGCTGGTGCTGGACTCAACGGGCGTAGGGTCTACTCGTAGGGTCAGCAGGGTGTCGTTCGCCAGAACGAGCCAGCTTTCACCGAATCGCCCCTCTGGCGACAGGTCGGACGCTAAAGCGAACTCGATGTTCGCATTGCCCATCCTTTGCTCGACGGCGGCACGCACAAAATCGGGCAGCCGTCGTTGCGGCGTGTCCATACCACCTAATTATACCTATTAGACGCGATTCAGAAACACAAGATTAACACTCCGACGACTCCTTCTCCACCAGCTGCCCGCGTCTGTACAGCTCCCACACACGGAACACAGAGTTCTTGTGCGGTCGGATTTTACAGTGTTCGTCCTCATTGCGCTTCTCGTTGCAATAACCCAACGGCACACACTTGGGTACCAGCAGTTTGCCGAAATAGGGGTCGGCTGCCATCATCTCTTTACGGATGAGCTTGAACAGTTGGCGAATCTCCCACTGGGCGAGCGTACATAGACGCAACCCCGCCATGTGCATTAGCTGACGCAGGTTCACCGTCATAATTAGGTTCGTCGTGACAGCGTTCGGGAAGATAAAGCGTGCATCCTCCGCAGGGATGCCCTGCTCCAAAAAGCGATGATAGATCTCCTCGCTCACATCGCGGAAGCGTTCGAACTCTTGGAGCGCGTCTGGGTTCGCCTCAATACTCGGTGGCGTGACATACTGCGGTTCCTTATATTTCACATACCGCTGGCTCTGCTGGTCAAACGCCACCCCGATTCGGTGGCGCACCAGTTGATGGCTTAGCGCCCTACTAACGCCCGAAATCGCGAAGGTGAAACTGATATGCTCTATGGTGCTGTGGTGCCCCGACTCCACCACATGCTCAATCAGTTTCATCACGCGCTCTGGGGGCGTTTTGTCCGAGACAAACTCATCCCAAATTTGCTGGGGCGTTTTTTCGCTGTAGCAGGTGCGCGCTGCTAAGTAAATCAGACCCTTATAGTACCGTCGAATGACTTCCGCCTCGGGGAATACTAACGATACTTCCATCACGCCGCGTTTTGCCATGACGCTTTTGCAATTCGGCAATGCGCATCGCTTTCCTGCCACGGATTTCGGTATAATTGACAGCGTAAGGGATCCATGCTCGCGACAGACAAAGCACACAACGGGCACTTAATACTTTGAATAGGAGAAAGCGATGCCGCAACAACGCCGTGAAACGCAACCTAAAGCGCCGACCGAGCGCGACCTGCGCAATCTGGAA
This sequence comes from Armatimonadetes bacterium JP3_11, assembly GCA_002254605.1. GTDB lineage: Bacteria > Armatimonadota > Fimbriimonadia > Fimbriimonadales > GBS-DC > GBS-DC. Next base: position 6,281 of record NKPV01000034.1, on the reverse strand, counting down.
CAGATTGTGCATCGCCTGATTAACGAGCAGCGCCAGCGTGCAAAACTGCCCCCGCTCAACTGGCGTGAGGATGTCGCCCGTGCCGCCCGCGACCACAGCAAAAATATGGCGGAACGCAACTTTTTCGACCACATAGACCCCCAACTGGGGGCTGTAGATAAGCGACTGAACCGATTCCGCATCGCGTGGCGCGCCTGCGGCGAGAATATCTTTATGCTGTACGGTTATGAAAACCCCGCTCCAATCGCCGTACAAGGCTGGATGGAAAGCCCAGGACATCGCAGGAATATCCTGTATCGCGAGTTCACCCATACGGGCGTAGGCGTGTTCTACCGCCAGCGCGACCAGCGTTTCTACCTGACTCAGATTTTCATTCGCCCGCCAGGTGGAACTAAACGCTAAACGATAGGGTATCATCAATTAAACCATCTACCGTTGGATGCGAGTGTCGCCTTGAAGCGTCCGTCGTTCTGGAGGCAGGCGAGCGATGCAGGAGCGTTCGGAACGCCTGGCGCAGGCGATTGCACAGTCGTTGCGCTGGCTACGAATCCGCGATCTCTCAACTCACGAACTGGCGCAGCGATTAGCAGCCAAAGGATACAGCGATTCGGAGACGCGCGACGCCATCGAATGGCTTCGCGCCGAAGGCTATCTCTCCGACGAGCGTCTGACTCAGCGCTTAATCGAGCGCTATACCGAGGAGCAGCCGTCGGGTCGCCTGCGCATCGAGCAAGAGTTCGCCCGCCGCGGCTTACACCTCCCCACCATGGAGGGCGATGAGGAGAGCCGCGCCGTGCGCGCTCTTCAGGAGCGTTTCGGCGAGCCACCGATGGCGCCGACGCCACGCGAAGCAGCACGCTGGTTCCGATTCCTGCTGCAGCGCGGCTTCGAACCTGAACTCGCCCAGAATGCCCTGCGCCGCTGGAACCCGCGCCTGAACGACGAACCCTAATACGCTCAAGGAGGTTTACTATGGAACTCATATTCGGAGTTATAACCGTCGTTATCGCGCTGGTCGCCGCTGGCGTAGGCTACTGGTTCGCCAGCCAACGCACGCAGCAGCGCATCGCCCTACATACCCAGCAACAAAACGCGGAAACCCAGCGCATCTTAGACGAGACGCGACGCGAAATAGAGCAACTCACCCAACAACGCGCCCAACTCGAGCGCGAGTGCGAAACCCTCAAACGCGAGGCAAGCCTGCAAGCCCGTGAAGAGGCGCATAAAATCATCGAACACGCCGAACAGGAAGCCCGCGAGAAACGCGCGGAAATCCTGCGACTGGAACAACGCCTACTCCAGCGTGAGGAACTGCTCGAACATCGCTTCGAACTCCTCGAACAAAAAGAGCATGCCCTCATGGAACGCGAAGCACTGCTCACCAAAAAACAGGGTGAGCTGCGTGAACTCATGCACCAACGCCGATTCGAACTGGAGCGCATCAGCGGCATGAGCGCGGAGCAGGCGCGAGAACTCCTGCTCAAAGAGATACGCGACGAGATCGAACACGAAGCCGCCATCCTCGCACGCCAAATCGAAGAAGACGCCCGACGCGACGCCGAACGCCGTGCCCGCGAGGTGATCCTCGACACCGTGCAACGCTGCGTGGTCGAGCATGTCGCACAAAACACCATCACCGTCATCCACCTGCCCAGCGAAGACATCAAGGGGCGTATCATCGGACGCGAGGGACGCAACATCCGCCACTTCGAGCATATCACGGGCGTCGATGTCATCATCGACGACACCCCTGAAGCGGTGGTGCTGTCCTCATTTGAACCGATACGGCGCGAGATTGCCCGAATCACGATGCTGAACCTCATCAACGATGGGCGCATCCACCCCGCACGCATCGAAGAGGAATATGAACGCGCCAAAAACGAGGTGGAACGACGCATCTGGCAAACAGGCGAGGAAGCCGTGCTGCAAGTCGGGCTGACGGGCGTTCACCCCGAAATCGTGCGCACGCTGGGCAAACTGCGCTACCGCACCAGCTACGCCCAGAATGTGCTAGACCACTCCATCGAGGTGGCAACGCTGGCAGGGCTACTCGGCGCGGAGCTGAAACTGGACACGCGCGTCGTCAAACGCGCCGCCCTGTTCCACGACATCGGCAAGGCGTTGGAGAACACCACCGAAGGTCCCCACGCGCTCATCGGCATGGAGTTCCTGCGGCGCTACGGTGAGAGCGAAATCGTCTGCAACGCCGTTGGCGCACACCACCACGATATCGAACCCGCCAGCCTGGAAGCGCATGTGGTGATTATCGCCGACTCCATCTCCGCGGCGCGCCCCGGCGCACGACGCGAATCGCTCCAGCAGTACCTGCGACGCATGCAGGAACTGGAACGCATCGCGCTGAGCTTCGACGGCGTGGAGAAGGTATATGCCATTCAAGCTGGACGCGAAGTGCGCGTCTTGGTCAAGCCAAACGAGGTAGACGACCTGCGCGCCCATCAACTCGCCCGCGAAATCGCGCACAAAATCCAGTCCGAACTGGAGTACCCCGGACAAGTAAAGGTCACCGTTGTGCGCGAAGTGCGTGCGCATCACATCGCCCACTAATCAAAGCCCCGCTCCCACTGGGGGAGCGGGGCAACGGCTGTTGCCTCTATGCACGGTTCACCGCAGGGTTGCTATTCGGCAGCGGTTGAGGCGGTTTGCCCATCGGGAGGAGCCGCCTGAGAGGAATCCGACGCCCCTTCGGGCAGCTCCAAGAACTCCGCCTCGCCGTAGAAGAAATGGAGCAGGCGTTCCACAATAATCTTGAGAGTCGTGGCGACAGGCACCGCAAGCAGCATCCCCCAGATGCCCCAGTTCGCGCCGACCACAATCGCTATCAGCGCTCCCAGAGGACGCAAGCCCACTGCCCCACCCAGCAGACGCGGCGTAATGATTAGGTCAAACAGCGTATTCACAACCATTGCCCCCGCAACAACCGCAATCGCATGCCAGAATGTGCTGAGCGACACCACAAAAAAGAGCGGATGCGCCGGACCGAAAACCAGCGTAACCCCAAACGAGCTCAGCGCAATCAGAAACGCCCCTAAGTAGGGGATCGGATAGAGAACCGCTGCCAAGACCCCCAGCAGCACGGGGTTCGGCGCACCCACCAGCCAGTAAAAGAGCATGCTCGTCGCGCCGTAGGCAAGCGCCGCGGTCACGATGCCCCGAATATAACGGAAAAAGAGCGCGCCAATCTCGCTCATCAGCTGACGTACCGCCGCCCGTTGCGCAGGCGGGACCATAAACAGGAAACTTCTCTGCAACGCAGGCATATCCAACAGAAAGAAGTACGCACTCATCGGGATCAGAATAATCCAGAGCGCTTTGGAGAGCAACCCGAGCAGCGTGTTCAGAAATGAGTTGATATACTGCGCGGCGTTATCCAGAATGAATTGGTTTACGCGTTGCTGCATGCGGACGGTCAGTTCCTGTGCCAGTAGGTTCGGTTCTGTGGGCAATCCCAACCGCTTTAACAGCTCCGCGTTGCGCTCTATCAACTCGCGGCGTTTGGGAATTTCCCGCTGAAGGTAGCTCTGCGCGTCTTTGACCCAGCGATTGACCACTTTGGTAATATCCCCGTTGCCCTTCTGGTTGAAGGTCTGTAGAATTTCCTGCGTTTGGGTGTAGAAGGCAGGCGCGAGCATCAACCCAAGTCCCAGTGTCAGCAATAAAAACGCAAGAAACACATTTAGGATGGCGCGCCCACGCGAGTAGCCTTTGCGGCAGAGGGCTTCCACGAACGGGTTGAGCAGCAGCGCGATAACACCCCCGATGAGAAACGGCGCCAGGGACGCCCGCACGACATACAGAAAGTAGAGGGCAGCGGCGATGACCGCTGCCCATGCCAAGTAGCGCCACATGGTCGCTTAGGCTTGATCGGGTTCGATTTCTTCGGCGACTTCGTGCGCTTTGCGCGCTACGCGCTCGCGCAAGTTGCGCACCGTCTCGCCACCGCGCTCGTAGACCTGCTGGCTCAGTTCACGCACCTTGTCGCTAAGCTCATGCAGTCGCTGGCTGAGGTCGCCGCGGATTTCCTCGCCCGACTTGGGCGCGAACAGCAGCCCAATCACGGCGCCAATCAGCACGCCCAGCCCGATTCCTGCCAGTAGGTACAGCACGCCACTGCGTTCATCATGGTTTTGCATGGTTATCCCTCCTTGTGTGTGGTGTTAGTTGTCGCCTCCCCTGCTGGGATGCTCTCCGCCACTTGCGGGGCGGAATTCTCGCTCACTGTGGCACGCATATCCACGCTGGCGCCCGTTTCGCCTCCAGTCGCGTCTGTGGGCACGGGCACTATTTGTTTTGGCGATGTTTTCAAGCCTTGTACGCCATCATAAACGGTCGCACGCTTGGCACTGAATCGTTTTTCAATCTGCTGGCTCACCATGCGCCCGCCCAGTTGGAAACCGCGGTGGATCAGCCTGCCCAGCATCCGCGCGGTTTTTTCGGGCACGCGACGCAGTTTTGCCCCGACCGCATCGGCGACTTCTAACTTATGGCGAATGTTGTCGCTGACGATATGAAAGTTCTCTAAGGTCTCCGCCGCCTCGCGAATCGCCCGCTCCGCCTCTTGGAGTGTGAGCGTAGTGTGCTTAATCGTCGGAATTAACTCATCCAGCAACTGCGCTGTCTGCCGCTGCAGTTTCGGGATTTCCCGCTTGGCAACGATGAGCAGCCCAATCACCGCCCACGATAACGCAAGCAGCGTCAGGCTCATCAGCCCAATCAGAATCATCAACAAAGTGTCGTTCATCGTTCTACCCCCTCCAGCAGGAACGGTTGCACAATCTGCAAGGCGCGACGCACCGCGCGGTCTGTTGTTTCGGGGTCGGGGTGCGCGGCGTGCGGCGCCTCAATCACACCACCGCCGACCACCGTTTCGCCCCGATAGAAGACGCCAAACTGCCCCGGCGTAATCGCACGCACCGGCTCCTTGAACACCACACGCACCCGATCCGGCGCATCTAACGGATACAGGGTCGCCGGCGCTGCAGGAGCATTATACCGAATTTTCACCTGTGCGCGGAGGGGCTTTTCCAAATAGGGGATACTGCTCCACTCCACATCGCCCACAATCATCTCTTGCTGGTAGAGGTCGCGCTCCTCGCCCACGATGATGGCGTTCTCGTCGGGCAAGATGCGCAGCACGAACATCGGTTTACCGTTGGTATTAATTCCCAGTCGCCTACGCTGCCCGATGGTGTAGAGAGCGATGCCGTGATGCATCCCCAGCACGCGCCCAGTGGTGTCACGAATCTCACCCGGTTGGAAGGCGTCGGGGGTCACCGCGCGCAGGAACTGGTGATAGCCGCCCGCATGGGCGGTGAAGCAGATTTCTTGGCTGTCGGGCTTGTTTGCTGTCCACAACCCCAGCTCGGCGGCGAGACGGCGCGTCTCCGTCTTCGTGGGCATCGTCCCCAAGGGGAAAATCGCCCGACGCAGCTGCTCCTGATTGAGCATATACAGCACATAGGACTGATCCTTGTCCTTATTTACGGCGCGAAGCAGATTATAGCGTCCCGTATGGGGATTAAAGCGCGTGCGAGCGTAGTGCCCTGTGGCGATATAGTCGCAGCCTAACTCATCCGCCTTGCGCAAGAGCGCGTCGAACTTCACGAAGCGGTTGCACTGCACGCACGGGTTGGGGGTGCGCCCGCGCCGATACTCGTGGATGAAATCGCGGATGACTGTGTCGGCGAACACGCGGCGGAAGTTCAGCACATAGTGTGGGATCCCCAGTCGCCGTGCGACGCGGCGCGCATCCTCCACCGCGCCCAGCGAGCAACAACCGCCGTGACGCGGATCAGGATGCGACTCCTGCCAAATTTGCATCGTAACGCCGACGACTTCGTAGCCGCGCTTTTGCAGGATTGCCGCCGCCACGGAACTGTCCACGCCCCCACTCATCGCGAGCAGCACAGTACCTCGCTTACGCGCCATAACAGCCTAATTGTACCTAAGTTAGCCCCCTTTCCAAGCCCGTATCATCACGAACTCGCGGATTTCGGGGCGTCGGCGCGCATCGACTTCGGCTTGTGTGGCAATAATCCGCTCCTCTTGGGTCAGTGGCGGCGGCTGATGAGGCGATGCACCAAGAGCAATCGCACGGCTCATGGCATAGATGCGCTCGCAAAGCGGATAGTAGGGTAGTTGCTCAATCCGCGCAAAGCCCACCTCCTGCAGCAAGCGCGTGAGCGAGCGATAAGTGAGCACCACCAGGTGGCGCGGAATGTCCAGCCCAACCCAGTTCTCGCGGTAGCGGGCATGTCCCTGCG
>NKPV01000067.1 GCA_002254605.1 Armatimonadetes bacterium JP3_11 | reverse complement strand
CCCGAAACCGTGCTGCAAAACCAAAACAACTCGTGAGGCAAACACGCATGACCACGGTTCACCCAACTGCTGTTGTGCATCCCACTGCGGAACTGGACGATGATGTGGAGGTAGGACCCTATTGCATCATCGGTGCGCATGTGCGCATCGGCGCAGGCACAACGCTCGGCGCGCATGTGATTATTGAAGAGAACACCACCCTCGGACGCAACAATAGCATCTATCATGGTGCGGTGCTGGGCGCACCCCCACAAGACCGCAAGTTCAAACACGAGCGGAGCTATCTCAAAATCGGCGACAATAACTGGATCCGTGAATATGTCACCATCCACCGCGCCAGCGGCGAGGAACAGGCGACCACGATCGGCAACAACAACTTCCTGATGGCGTATGTACATATCGGGCACAACTGCATCGTGGGCAACGGCGTGGTGATGGCGAACTCGGTGGGGGTAAGCGGGCACTGCGTGGTGGGCGATGGTGCAAACCTCGGTGGGATGGCAGGCGTCCACCAGTTCACGCGCATCGGGAAGCTCGCCATGGTGGGGGGCATGTCGCGAATCGTGCGCGATGTGCCGCCGTTTATGATCGTTGAGGGCAGCCCTGCTGAAGTGCGCGGGGTGAACTTGGTGGGCTTGCGCCGCGCCGGCGTGCCCGAGGCGTCGCGCGACGCCCTGCGCAAAGCCTGCCGATGGATGTTCTTCTCCAATATAAACCTGAGCCAAGCCATCGAGAAAATCCGAGCGGAGATCGAAATGACCGCAGAACTGGAGCATCTGCTGGAGTTTATGGAACAAATTCGACACGGGCGCAACGGGCGCGCCTTGGATCAGCCGGCGCGCAAATGAAACGCTCCGTAGTGATTCTCGCCGGCGAAGCGTCGGGCGACCTCTACGGCGCGGATTTAGCGCAGACCCTCAAAACCCGCTTGCCCAAGGTCGAAATCTACGGGGTGGGGGGAGCGCGCATGGCAGAGGCGGGCGTCCATCTCGTTGCAGATAGTCGCGCCTGGGGAGCGATTGGCGTCGTGGAATCGCTCAAGGTCGCCCCAAAGGTTGTGTGGGCGTTCCAGCGGGTGAAACGGTTCCTGCACGCCACCAAGCCCGACCTAATTGTTCCTATTGATTTCGGCGCGTTTAATGTGCCCCTCTGCCGCTGGGCGAAGCGTTGGGGACTGCGGGTGCTGTATTACATTCCACCGGGCAGCTGGCGCCGCGACCGTCAAGGCGCCGACCTCCCCCAGTGCACCGATTGGATTGTCACACCGTTCCAGTGGTCGGCAGAACTGCTTCAAGCGATGGGTGCACGCGCCTACTGGGCGCCCCATCCTTTGCTTCGATTGGCGCGCCCCTCCGTAGAGAAAGAGGTCTTTTGCGAACGACTGGGATTAGACCCATATCGCCCCGTGATTGCCCTCTTACCTGGCAGTCGTCGGCATGAGGTGCGTGCGCTCACGCCCCTCTATGCCCGCGTTGCCGACAGCATCTACAGCGTTATGCCAGAAGCCCAGTTCGTGATTTCGGTCGCGCCCCACCTCGATCCCGACTGGATTCATATCCTCTGGGCGGACGGCTCGCGTCAGTGGGTACCCACCGAGAAGCATTCCGTGTGGAACCTATTGGCACATGCGGACGTGGCGCTGGTGTGTTCGGGTACGGCGACGCTGGAAGCTGCACTACTAAACACGCCGATGGTTATCGTGTATCGCGGCGACTGGCTGATGAATCTGGAGTATCGTTTGCGCCGTCGCCGTCTCCAACTGCGCTGGATCGGGCTGCCCAACCTGATTTTACAGCGCGATGTCTGCCCCGAGCTCATTCAAGAAGCAGCCTCGCCCGAGTCGCTGACACGCGCCTTGATTAAACTGCTGCGTGATGAAGCGACCCGCGCCGCGCAGCTCCAAGCATTCGCCGAAATCCGTCAAGCATTGGGCGAGGGGCAAGACCTGCCTGAGGCACACGAGCGGGTCATTAACGCGTTGCAGGGAGCGTTATAGCACGGCGCGGCGTTCCGCTTCGGTCAGCGTTCACCCGCAACGGGTATAATACTCCACGCAAGCAGGAGGAGAGAAACGTGATTAGACACTTCCTTTATCTGGTTCTAATTGTCTTGCTCGCAGGGGCAGCGGGTTATGCATTTTGGAAGTATCCTGCACGGCGCGGGCTGGATGTGCAAGGTGGACTGCGCATGACCCTACGCGCCGAAATTGAGAAACTCCCGCCCGAAGAGCGCAAGCTCTGGACGCCAGAGCGCATGCGCACCGTGATCGACATCCTCAACCGACGCATCGACTCGCTGGGCGTGATTGAACCAACCATCTACCAAAAAGGGGATACAGAAATTGTTATTGAGTTACCCGGCTTCACCGACGAACAAGAGGCGCGCGAACTACTACAAACCACCGCACGGCTCGAGTTCCGCTATCTCAAGGATGTGCGCACCGAAAAACAGCCCCTCGGACGCTACGAACTCGTAATTGACAAACAAGGCGACGAGGAAGTGGTCAAGTTCCGCGACCTAACCAGCCCCGAAGGGAAACTGATTGAGCCAGGCACCCCAGAGTATCAGAAAATTATCGAATCTTCCCCGCTGATTATCACGGGCGATAATCTGCAACGCGCGGAGGTGACCCGTCAGGCGTTCTCGCCCGAAGTGTTGCTGATTTTCGACCGTGAGGGGCAGGACAAGTTCGCCCGCGCGTCGTCGCTGTATCTCAAAGAGCATATCGCGATTCTGCTGGACAATAAAATCATCTCCGCGCCTGTAATCCAGTCGCCCAATCTCCGCGAGCCTGTGATACAGGGGAACTTCACGCTCAAGGAGGCGGCGCGGCTGCGCGACCTGCTGAACGCGGGCGCGCTGCCTGTTAGCTTGTCGCTGGAAAGTGTCAACCGCGTGGAGGCGATACTGGGAGCGCAGGCGTGGGATCGGATTATTCAGGCAGGTGTGATAGGCTTCGCAGCAATTGCTGTGTTTATGGTGCTGTACTACCTGCTGCCGGGCTTGATCTCCGTGATTGCGCTCGCGCTCTATGTATTGTTCGCCACGGCGATTTTCAAAGCGAGTAATGTCACCTTCTCGCTGCCTGCCATCGCGGGCATTATCCTATCGATAGGCATGGCAATCGACGCGAACATCCTTATCTTCGAACGCCTGAAAGAGGAGCTGCGTCTTGGCAAAACCCTGCTAGCCAGCCTCGATGCCGCGTTCAAACGCGCCTTCCCCGCGATTTTCGACTCGAACCTCAGTACGATTATTATCTGTCTCATCCTATACTACTTTGGCACAGGTCCCGTACAGGGGTTCGCGACCACGCTCGGTATCGGCGTGGCGATTAGCTTCTTCACAGCGATTGTCTGCACGCGCACCTTCCTGTATATGCTGGTCGGGCTTGGCGTCCACCCCAGCGAGCGGCTGTTTGGATTGCGTCGCCAGATTGGTCAGGAGGTAGGCGAGCAACTCGGCGCGGCGAAGGATCGCTTCGACTTCGTGAACAAGCGCGGGTTGTACTACGCGATTAGCGGCGTCGCGATTCTTATCGGTTTGGTGTTCTGGCTGGGCTTGGGCGGTCTGAAACCAGGCATCGACTTTGAAGGCGGCAGCGAGCTGGTGCTGCAGAAGCGTGTTGCCAACGCAACGCTCCCACCGAAGGAAACGACCACACCACAAAGCGATGCCCAGAACAGCCCGAAGGCAGCAGAGCCGACACAGCCCACTGGGCAACCCAACCCACCCGCCGCTGGGCAGACTCAGCCAAGCCCTGAGCAGAGCAGCCCCTCTGCTGGGAACCCGAACCAGTCAAGCGGACAGTCTGCAAAAGCGCCGCAGAATCAGCCAGCTCAGGCACGACAGCCAACTGCCCCCAGCATTCCCGTCTCGCAGTTGCCGCCCATCGAGGCGAACCTGACACAGGTGCTAAACCTGCTGCGTCAAGCAGGCTTCACAAAGGTAGGCGCCCTGTTTGCGGAGGGTAATCGTCAGCTGATTGTGCATGTCGCCGACGCCGATGTCGACAGCCAGCAGAAAATCGTAAACGCGCTCAAGCCGCTCGGCGATTTGCAAGTGGTGAGCTTCACCAGCATTAGCCCGCGTGTGCGCGAGGAGACCGTGCGACGCGCGGTGACCGCCGTCCTCGTCGCGCTGTTGGCGATCCTGCTTTACATCGCGCTGCGCTTCTCGATTGAGGGCGGCTGGAGCGGTTTTAAGTTCGGCATCGCCGCCACGATTGCCCTGGCGCACGATGTGCTGATTATGGTGGGCGGCGCCGCGTTGCTGGGCTACCTGCTCGGCTGGGAGATTAACGCCCTGTTCATCACAGCGCTTCTGACTTTAGTCGGCTTTTCAATCAACGATACAATTGTGGTGTACGACCGCGTGCGTGAGAACTTGCATCAACGAGCACGGGGTGAGACCTTCGCCACGGTTGTGAATCGCAGTCTGAATCAGACGCTCGCCCGCTCCATCAACACCAGCCTCACATTGCTGATTGTGCTCGTCGCGCTGGTGATTTGGGGCGCGGTAACGCAAGACCTACGCTTCTTCTATGTGGCGATGCTGATAGGCGTCGTGGCAGGCACTTATTCGTCGATTTTCATCGCCAGCCAGATTATGGTCAGCTGGCAAGATGCCCGCGAGAAGTTGCACCAGCGTCAGGTCGAGGCGATGAAGGCGACAGCGATTCCCACCAAGCCTGTGGCGCCGAGCGGTGAGACGCCTTCAGAGGGCGCGTCTGCGGTGGCAGGCAATAATGCCCCCCGTAAGAAACGCCCTACTCCCCATACAGGCAAACGCAAGCGACGCTACTAATGACCATGCGACGCATCACTCCCGAATCCGACGAGGCGAGTAGACGCCACGCACTGCTGGCGGTGTTCCTCACGATCTTTGTAAGCCTTGTCGGGTTCGGGATAGTAATCCCGCTGTTGCCCTTCTACGCAAAGAGGTTTCAAGCGAGTGAGTTGCAAATTGGCTTGCTGTTTGCCTCGTTTTCGGTGGCGCAGCTTCTGGCGTCGCCGATATTAGGCGAATGGTCGGACCGCTGGGGGCGGCGCCCCGTGCTGATTCTGAGTTTGCTGGGTTCAGCGGCGAGCTTTGTGATGCTGGCGCTTGCCCCGAACTTGCTGTGGCTGTTCCTCTCGCGCATTCTGGATGGTTTTACAGGCGGGAACATTACCACCGCGCGCGCCTACATCGCCGATATTAGCCCCCCTGAAAAGCGTGCGAAAAATTTCGGATTAATTGGCGCGGCGTTCGGGCTGGGATTTATTTTGGGTCCTGCACTGGGCGGTGGCTTGGCGCATTTTGGGCTGGCGGTACCTGCGTGGGCTGCCGCGGGGATTTCGCTGCTTGCGGCGGGCTACGCCTTGTTTGCCTTACCTGAAACGGCGCACCTCACGCCCGCCAAGCGCCCGTCGCCGTGGCGCGAGATGCCCTATACGCTCACTCGTAGCCCCGCCGCACGACTGCTGTGGGTGAACCTCATCCTGTGGATTGGTTTCTCGGTATACCAAACCACCTTCCCGCTCTTTGCGTCCGTGCGGTTCGGTTTGGGACCCCAGCAAATCGGCTATGTGTTAGCGGTGGTAGGCGTTGTGGGAGCGTTTTCTCAGGTGGCGCTGGTGGGGCGTGTGGTGCACGCGCTGGGCGAGAAGACGACGCTAATGCTGGGTGTCCTACTCAATATCATCGGGCTTACAGGCGCCGCGTTCACGCATTCCCTGCCCCTCTTTTACTTGTTGGTGGGCATAGCGACAGTAGGTGGCTCCATCGGGCTGCCGAGCTTAACCAGCCTGATTAGTCAATCGGCGTCCGCCGCAGAGCAGGGGCGCGTGCAGGGCGTCGCAGGCTCGCTGGAGAGTCTGGCGCGGATCATTGGTCCCATCTGGGGCAACGGCGCGCTCAAATACAGCGACGCTCTGCCCTACGCATCCGCGGCAGGACTGCTCCTCATCGCTTGCATAATCGCGTTTAGGCTGCGCCCCGTCACAGCAACCCGAGACCCACTCCGCTCATAAATAGCGTTAGTGGGGATTATTCCTGGGCTGCGTGCAAAGCAGCGGTTGGAACCCCACCGATACAGTTTTGTTCGAACCGTTCGAGGTATCCTAATTCCGCGGGGCGTAGCCGCCCTGCAAGGAGGCATACAACGATGGCACGTAAAATTCTGATGCTGGTTGGGGACTATGTGGAAGACTACGAAGTGATGGTGCCGTTTCAGGCGCTGCAGATGGTCGGTTTCGAAGTGCATGCGGTCTGCCCTGGTAAACGCGCAGGTCAGAAAGTGCGCACCGCGGTCCACGACTTCGAAGGCGATCAGACCTACTCCGAGAAGCCCGGACATAACTTCACTCTGAACTACTCGTTTGACGAGGTGAACCCTGCGGACTACGCGGCGTTGGTCGTCTCGGGTGGGCGCGCCCCCGAATACATCCGCCGCGAGCCGAAAGTGCTGGAAATCACACGCCACTTTTTTGAAACGAACAAGCCCGTCGCAGCGATCTGCCATGGGTTGCAAGTATTGACTGCCGCGGGCGTGCTGCGTGGGCGCACCGCAACGGCATACCCCGCTGTCGGACCCGAGCTGACCCTCGCAGGCGCGAATTACGAGGAAGTGCCTCCCCATAAAGCGGTGGTGGACGGCAATCTCGTGACGGCGCCTGCGTGGCCCGCGCACCCCGAATGGCTGGCGAAATTCCTGCAAGTGCTGGGCGTGCGCATCGAGGGCGTGTAAAATAACACAGCATGCATACCCCGAAAAGCCTTGTTCGGACACTGCCTGTTGCGTCCATCACCTCCGGGGGTAGCTTGGGCAAATCGCCTGTGCTACCCCTGTTCATTCGCATTCCCGCCATGAATTCGCTCTGGTATACTCTATGGGGTGATCCGCGATGCCTGTGCTGGAAGTTCCTGAGAGCGAGATTGTAGGAGAGATAGGCGACAACGAATCGCATGTATGGAAAGTGCTGCTCTACAACGACGACTACCACCTCTTCGATGAGGTGGTTTTTCAGGTGCAAAAGGCGACGGGCTATCCCTATCGGCGTGCCTACGAGATTACGATGGAAGCGCACACCAAGGGCTGCGCGGTGGTGTGGGCAGGGGCAATCGAAGAGTGCCTACGCGTGGAAACCATCTTGCGCGAAATCGGACTGCACACAGACCTCGTCGCCTGAGCAGCAGGGTTTTGCGCAACAGCGCAGAATCCCTAACCAGGAGAGGCAACCCGAAGATGGCGAAACGCACCGAACGGCAGGAGGCGCGACGCGAGCAGATTCTCAGTGGCGCCGCGCGTGTGTTCTCCAGAAAAGGCTACCACGCGAGCACCGTCGATGAAATCGCAAAGGAGCTGGGACTGACCAAAGCCAGCATCTATTACTATGTCTCCGACAAGAGCGACCTGCTTTATCAGCTCTACAAGCGTGCGATGACGATGCTGCTGGAGTCGCAGGCGGAGATTATGGCGCGTCCCGACCCGCCCGACGCGAAACTCCGCGCGATGATCGAAGAGTATGTGCGCATCGTGGGAGGCGCAACGGCGATGTATAGCGTGGTCGTGTTGCGCGAACATCATGCACTGCCCCCACGCAAACGCAAAGAGATTATCGCTCTGCGCGATCAGTACGAGCAGACCTACCAGCAGTGCATTCAGGCAGGCATCGAGCAAGGTATCTTTGAGGCGCAGGATGTGAAGATGGCGTCGTTTGTGGTGCTGGGCGCGTTGAACTGGATTCCGAACTGGTACAACCCACGGGGCGCGCTCAGCAAGGAGCAAATCGGACGCATGTTTGCCGAGCAGTTGGTGCGCGGTTTGCTCCGACGCGACCCTCTTACATCCGAATCGTGACGGTGCGCTCCCTGCCGCCTGTTGCTTGAATGCGCAGCGTGAGTGTTTCACCTCGTCGGAACCCGCCTGGCTTGCGCACGCGCAGGTGCAGGTTATAGCAGGGAGCGTACTCCAAGGTGTCCAGCACCTCGCCGAACGCCTCGCGCAAATCCTGCGCCTGTTCCACCGCAATCACCTTCCCGCCCGTCGCATTCGCCATATACTCCAGCGTCTGACGCACCTGCACATAGTCTGAAATCGTCTGTTCGTTGCCCAATAACACAAAAACCAGCTGGACGCGATGGGTCTGAGCCACTTGCAACGCCTCTTGATGGGTGCGCGACACCACGAAATCGGGAACCTCGTTCTGTCCATCCGTGAACAGGATGACCCATCGTTCCCGTTCCTGCGGCTCGTTCGCGAGGAACTCGGGGATAGCGTAAAAGAGCGTGTTCCAAAGCGGCGTGCCATACCGCGAAAAATCGCGGCGGTTGAGTTCATCCAGCGCGTTGAGTATTTGCTGTTTGTCGCTGCCCATCAGTGCACGCGAATCGTAGTCGGCGTATTGCATCCCCAGCGAGGCGAAGTTCACCAGTCCCAGCCGCGCACTGTGAGGCAAATCGTTAATCAACTGCTTGCCCGCGGGAAAGCGGCGACGCTCAGGATCGGTTGCTTGCAACGATGCAGACTGATCCCACGCAATCAGGACACTAAACAGCTGTTTTCGTGGCGGGCGTTTTGCCTTGCCGTCCTTCCAGCCGACGACCTCCACCGCGACCTTCGGATCGTCGCAACGCACCGTGAACGCACTTCGGTCTGGCGATTGCAGGTGCGGCGCGTCCGACTTGAAGTACGCTGCGTGAACGGTGCGCGTATTTTGTGGCAGCGGCGCGGCGCCGAGTGTATAGACGCGAAACTCTGGGGCGCACCCCGTGAGCAACACGACAAGCCCTACGATAAAGAACTTCCAGCGCTTCATCTTATCCCCCTCAGACAGTATAATATACCTGATGGCGAAACAAGTGGAGGGCGGTATCAAGATTATCACAACGAACCGCAAGGCGTACCATGATTATCATGTGGAAGACACGATTGAGGCGGGGCTTGCGCTGACAGGTTCGGAGGTGAAAAGCATCGCAGCAGGCAAGGCGAGCTTAACCGACGCCTATTGCCGTGTAGAAAACGGCGAGATGTGGGTGGTGAACATGCACATCGCCCCTTACGAAAACGCGGGCTACTCCCAACACGAGCCGCGCCGCAAACGCAAATTGCTGCTCCACCGCTGGGAAATCGAACGCTTGCGTGGCAAAACAGAACAGAAAGGCTACACGCTGATCCCGCTCAAACTCTACTTCCGCAACGGCAAGGCGAAACTGGAAATCGGTCTGGTGCGGGGCAAACGCCAGTACGACAAGCGTGAAGCCATCAAGCGCAAGGACATCGAGCGCGAACTGCAGCGCGAATTGGGGCGCGGGTGAGACGCATACCCCTGCCTACGCATCCAGCGGTGCAGATGCAGGCACGATTTGCCCGCCCTCCCGTGTCAGGAAGTGTACCTCGCGTACGCCGTTGCGCAACAGGTGGCGCCGCGCCTCTTCGAGCCCGAACCCGACTTGGGCAGGGCGATGGCTGTCGTCGCCGATGCAGAACCTCACGCCCATCTGCGCCCCCATCTGCACAATCCAGTCGGCAGGATAGGGCTGATCCAAGCCCTTGCGCAAGGCAGAGGTGTTAATCTCCACCCGCGCCCCGACCGCGCGAATGGCTTCCAACGCCTCCTCGACCGCTTTGCGCACACGCGCGGTGGCGACCTGCTCCGCCAGACCCAGGCGGGTCGCTTTCAGACGCACGAGGTCTAAGTGCCCGATAACCTCGGGGCGTACCGCCTCTGCCATCTCCGCGACTTTGTGATAATATTGTACTGCTACCTCCTCCATCCCGCCGACATCCGCCATCATCTCCAGAAAATCTTTCTCGGAGTAGCCATCGATGGAGGCGTCGTGCAGATAATGTACGGAACCGACCATGTAATCGAACTGGTACTTTTGGCGATAGTAGTGAACCAGTTCCTCATAGCGATCTTGGGGAACCACCTCAATCTCGAATCCGCGCAGCACCGTAAGCCGATCGGCGAACTCGTCGGCGAGTTGCGTGATTGTGTGGGCGTAGCGCTCAAAATTCGCTTCCAGTGTTTGGGGCGTCCAGCCCCACTCGATCTCTTTGGGGTAGAGGAATCGCGCCTCGACGCGCGGCATATGTTCCGCCACGCCGAACACATGATAGCCCGCCTGATGCGCTGCCTCCAGGATCTCGCGCAGGCTCCCTTCCGCGTGTTCACAAAACTCGCCGCTGTGTCCGCCATGCAGCGAGATTTTCCACTCTGCCTTTGGGGGATACATCGCGTGCGAAAGTATACCCCGTCATGCGTAGTCCGACCGAAACATCCCGCCCAAAAACCAGCCCAAGAACATCGCAAAGAGCGGCATGCTCCCCATAAAGGCAACCCCCACACGCACCCAATCGGCAGGGTCGCTGTAGTCCACCAAGTACAATACTATATCGAACAGGATGCGCAGCAGCGTGTAAATCAGCAGTATGCCCAGCAGCGACCAGTTGATATCGGCGCGGGTGATTGCCCATAGGCTCAGCGCCGCAAGCCCATACAACACCAACGCCACCACGGGATTGCAGCAGAGGATGTTCAACAAGACCACGAGTCCCACATCGCGAAACAGTTCCACATCGTCCAGTTTGTCGACCAGATGCGAGTTGGGCAGCCACGCGCCCACCAGCAGAAAGTAGAGCAAGTTTGCCCAGATAGCCCATTCCGGCTTCCAGCCCAGCACCAGCACATTCAACGCCGTAAGCGGTAGCGCGACCCCTAAGAACCGCTCCAGCCTCGCAAGGAATGTGTAGCCCTCACTGACTTCGTACAGGAATTTGATTTGGTCAGCAGGCTGTTGCGCGGTGGGCTGCCCTACGGGGCGCGAGTAGTCATAGAGCGGTTGTGGCTGCGACGACGGAATCGCTTGCGTGGGCTGACTGCTCACGGGTGGCGTAGGGTTGTTCTGGGTCGGTGCGCTGCTTGGAGAAGCGGTACCGCCAGGAGCCGGGGGCAAGGTACGCACGAGCGCGCCCGTCGCCAAATCGCGCCGACACCACTCACACACCTGCGGATGGTTCGTCTGCTGCCCACACCAACGACACTGAGTCATCGGAGCCACCCCCCTGACATCGGATTGTCACCCGACTGCACCTGAGCCGTGGCGATGATTTGGTCATAGATTTTCTGGTAGTCGCCGAAACTGTTGGGTGGGCAGTAGGCGTTGAAGTGGACGACTTCCGTCTGCGACAGTGGGAGCGTGATGAGATAGCCGCGCACCGGCATGCTGAGAAACGGCACAGGATGCGGAATCGTGTACTCATAATCGCTGCGGATTCCCTGCACACCGCGAATACGCACGGGGCTGCGTCGCTTCTCGACGAACCCCACGAAGCCGAGGTCTTCGCGCATCGCTGCCAGATGTAAATCGTGAGCGCGGCGCAAAAAACGGCTCATGTCGAACGCAGGTTGTAGGCTCTGCTGTCCAAAGGGCGGTGTAGTCGGCGCATTGCCAGGCGCCGCGATGGTAATCTTGAGTCCTGTGCGCTTACCGCGTTCCAGCGTTAGGCTATCCAGGATGCGCACTTCGTTGCCCAGCGCGCCGAGCTCCCACAATAGTCGCGGTTCACGCTCGATCTGGAACTGCTTGGGCGCACGCAGTTGAAACCGTCCCCGTTGCACAATCTCCCAATCCGAGGCTTTTTGCGGAGTGGATTGGCGTGGATTCGCTAAAATCACCAACTCCGCAATCAACGCAATCAGCCCTACAATCCAAAAGATGCGATAGACAATCAGCATTTCTATTCCCCCATCGCTTTAATTACGCTTTAGGATAGACAGTTCCTGCTAAATTTGCTTTGATGGAGCACCCCAAAACGCGCATTTGGGAGAATTCGTTTTGGAATTTGCTCGGAAGTCCTCTAACCCTTGCAATTTCTGTCGGCGTTGTCAGGTATACTTTGCCAGCATCACAATCGGGGTGTGTGGTCAACCCGTCTACACAGTCCCGGAAGGAGGTTAGTATGGACACGGGTAAAGTCAAATGGTTCAACGACCAGAAAGGCTACGGTTTCATCGTAGCGGATGACGGTCGCGAAGTCTTTGTGCACCATTCTGCAATTACGATGCAGGGGCACAGGACGCTGTACGAAGGGCAGTCCGTTGAGTTCGAAGTCGTGCAAGGTCCCAAGGGTCTGCAGGCGCGCAACGTGGTCCCGAAGTAAAGCAGTCTTAAAGACGGAAACGACCACGCGGGGGCAATTTGCCCCCGCGTTTTT
>NKPV01000339.1 GCA_002254605.1 Armatimonadetes bacterium JP3_11 | reverse complement strand
GTCGTCGGTAATGCGGCGTCGCTCGCCATTTTGCAAGTTAATCGCCCAAATTTGCATCGCTGCAGAACCAGTATAACGCGGACGCCACCACGGGAAGCCGTACCTGCCGTAGACCAAAGTTTTGCCGTCAGGTGAAATCTGCGGGCTGTTGATCGCATTATAATCCTCTGCCACGCGCCGAAATTTGCCTGTGGCGACTTCCAACTCGATAATCGCGGGGTTGTTGGAGTCGTAGGAGGCGCTGTAGTAGAGGAACCGTCCATCGCGGCTCCAGCTGCTGGGG
>NKPV01000238.1 GCA_002254605.1 Armatimonadetes bacterium JP3_11 | reverse complement strand
GCGGCGTTCGCGGGCGAGGGCGTGCCGTTCCAGGAACGGTATGCCGCACTTCGACGCTGGCTCCAGCGCGCTTATCCTCAGCTCAAACCCTACATCACGGGGCACATGAACTACGACCCCTCCGACACCGAGTTCGGCATGCGGGTCGCGGGGCGCCCCACCGACGCAATGGAAGCCCTGTTCGCCGCTGAAACCGTTGAGGAGATTCTGCGCTACGACCAAGGCAACCTGATCGGACGGCTGGAACGCGCTCGCAGCGCGCTCTATCGCTACGCAGACTACTTGCGGGAAGTCCTTTGAACCTGTAGGCGGGTACAATTAACCCGCTATGAGCGCGTTCGTTCCGCTAACGGCTGTCCAGTTGCCGATGAGCAAGCCACGACGCCGCACCCGCGAGGTCAAAGTGGGCGATATCGGCATCGGGGGCAATAATCCTATTCGCGTGCAATCGATGATCACCGCCGAAACCATGAACACGCAGGCGGCGGTGGAGCAGATTATCCAACTCTATGAGGCAGGGTGTGAAATTGTGCGCGTCACCGCGCCGAACCTGCGCGAGGCGCAAAACCTCGGCGAAATCCGCAAGGAACTCCGAAAACGGGGCTATGGACACATCCCCCTCGTCGCCGATGTGCATCATCAAGGAATGGAGATCGCTCTCGAGTGCACCAAACATGTCGATAAGGTGCGCATCAACCCCGGACTGTTCGTCTTTCGCAAGCCGGACCCCACACGCACTGAGTATACACCTGCCGAAATCCAACAGGAGCTGGAAGCGATTGAGCAGGCGCTTCTGCCCGTAATCAAAGCCTGCAAAGAGCGCGGACTGGCGATGCGCATCGGCGTTAATCACGGCAGCCTCTCGGAACGAATCAAAGTCATGTATGGCGACTCGCCGGTCGGGATGGTCGAGTCGGCGATGGAGTATCTCAAAATCTGCGAAGCGCACGGGTTCAAGAATCTCGTCGTCTCGCTCAAGGCGAGCCGTGTGCCGATTATGCTCTCGGCGAATCGCTTGATGGCGAAGCGCATGGACGAGGAGGGGATGGACTATCCGCTCCACTTGGGCGTTACGGAAGCAGGCGACGGCGCCTACGCTCGGATCAAGAGCGCCATCGGCATCGGAACCCTGCTGGCGGAAGGCATCGGCGACACGATCCGCGTCTCGCTCGCCGAAGACCCCGTGAATGAAATCGAGGTGTGCTACGATATTCTGCAGGCGCTGGGCTTGCGCAAAACCAAGGTGGAGTATATCGCATGCCCCTCCTGCGGACGCACAAAGTTCGACCTGCCGACGGTGCTGAATCAGGTGCGTGAGGCGACAAAACACTTGGTGGGGTTGGATATCGCGGTGATGGGCTGTATCGTCAACGGTCCGGGCGAGATGGCGGACGCCGACTATGGCTATGTGGGACGCGGCGGCGGCAAAATCGCGCTCTACCGAAAAGGGCAGCTTGTCAAAAACGACATCCCCGCCGAGCGCGGTGTGGAGGAGCTCATCGCACTTCTCAAAGCGGACGGCGTGTGGCGCGACCCCAAGTAGGGGGTGCATCCCCAAAAGAAAAATGGGCTGAGGGATATCCCCCAGCCCTATTCTGTTACGCCCGGAAAGGAAGGCGGATTTTACTTCTTGCGTCGGCGCAACGCCGCCAGCCCGGCTAAGCCTACACTCAATGCGAGCATGCTCGCCGGCTCAGGCACCCAGTCCTGTTCAATCAACTGCAAGCTGGCGGTCGAAGTGC
>NKPV01000038.1 GCA_002254605.1 Armatimonadetes bacterium JP3_11 | reverse complement strand
TAGTCCACCTTGTCCTCCACCTCAAACACGACCCGCTTCTTGCCAAAATCGCTGTTGTGCGGCGGCAGATATTTACTCCGATAGAGCAGATCATCCACATATCCCCCGGTCTGCCCCTCTAAACTCTGCGCCACCAGTTCTCCCCAACGCGCCACCGTGCGCACCCCCGGCTTCGTTTCGTCGCTCGGTATCTCAGGCTCCACACGGAACACCGCCTTCTCCGCTATCCAGCTCAGGTCAGGTTCCCAGCCCCAACTATACCCTAATGCCCGCGCAGGAATGACCAGCGTCGCAGGGCTACCTGAACTCCACACAAACTCATTCTCCCCTATCGCCGGCACCCCCAGCGGATGCGGCGCACTTTGCAACAGCAAACCAGCAAACGCAAAAGCAGCCCCCATACTCACAGCCCCCCCACATTCCGTGCTGGAACCATTCAAGCGGGAGTTGGAGGTGATCCGAGAGAAGTTAGGAGTGCGTACCACCCTGCAAGCGGTGGTTTGGGCACTGCGCCACCGGGTGATTCGGTAGGTGTCGAGGAGAAGCTTTTACTGAGATTTTAGTGTTGGTATCGGTCCCGCCTTTTCACAGCATGGACCGCACTCCCAAGAAGCAGTGGTATAATAGCACTTGTAAGTTCGCCCGGCAGAATCCCTGCACTTGTAGATCGTATAGTCCTCACACCATTCCTGATTGTTAGGCGTGAGGGGATTAAGCCAACAGCCCGTATCAAAGACGCAACACCTTGCTCGGTAAGTGGTGTCTGGTTGGCATCGATCAAGATCACAATCGCCTGTAGGCACACAGGGGCCGCTCCAAAGCGCCCCCATAATCCCGACAGCCAACAAAGTGGTCACCAATAAGTCGCTCATCCAACTGCGCATCCGCATTCACCTCCATCGTTGATTTTCTTACCTGTAGATAAACAACTACAGGTGAAACTTTTTTAGAGATCGAGGCTACTGAACTGTAGGGTACCGGGTGGAAGAATTTTTACCTCCACCTGTCCATTCATTCTCAAAACAATGTATAAATCGCGCCATGGAGGTCTCGCATGGGACACATCGCAAACAATTGGATACTCATACATGCGCATTCTAAGGATTCGCAGTTTGTTTATCTCCTCCAAAATCTCTGGACGCGGATAAAGATAGTGAACCGGACCGTTTGCCAAAGGCGGTCTTGCCGAGGGGCAACGCAATAACCGAGCGTCCTTGAGATAACCCCCGCGAACCAAATCGCGTAGACTTCTTGGAAAACCCCAACGATCGGCGAGCTGCTCACTCCTTACCTCATTGAGGAGCGAATCCTCTATGCTTCCTATCTCTGTCTCCCAGTCCGATTGCTTATGATCGTCCATGTAAAGCTTCAAGGCAATGCCTATCTGGCGCAGGTTGGAAATGCAGGTCGCCTGACGAGATCGCTCCATCGCATACGCTCCAATCGCATAGATTATCCCCGCTAATACGAGGATAATCGCGATCACAATCATCAACTCTAACAAAGTCCATCCTCGCTGCGCTCGCATCATCGCACCTCCTCCAGCAGCCGATCCACCGCCTCCATCAATGCCTTCTGTGAACCGGTCCGATAAGGCTGGACATATAATACTCGATTTTGCTTATCCAAATAGGTACAGGCGCGGATAATAAAAGGTGTTCAAGCGCGAAGCATAACGCCTCTCTGGGTCGGACACATACACACATCCTTCACCCGCATTATTAGACACCGCACGCCGAACCACCGATCGCGGCGATGCAAAGACAAGAACGATCTGCAGCTCCTTGTGCGCCTTTTGCACAATCCAATACCATTCTAACGACCGCAACACACAAGGCGATACGGGACCCGCGAAAAGAACCATTTTATACTCGCCCGGTTGTAACGAGCCAGCAACTATCTGGGATGCTGATGGCAATGGGAAAGCACTGCCCTGCGCAGGGTCTTTTCGCGCAAGGAGAGGGAAAGTAATAGAGGCGCGAAGACGCAGTCGCAAGGAGAAAGCCGGTATGCCCCAGCGAGCCAGTTAGACCAAATCCGCTGGCAAGCCAACCATGCAGGAGACGGCGCCGCCAAGTCGAATATAACACAAAAAAGTACCCTTTTGGGCAGGTGATTGCATGCCAGCAAGGAGTGTCCCCGTAGCGACAGTTGCGCTGCGTGCGTGGATGGTGGGGGTGTTATACGCGGTGGCATCGGGCGTTTTGTTGGCGCTGGCGTTGCCCCCGTACGATGTGCCGCTGCTGGGGTTCGTGGCATTCGCGCCACTGCTGATAGCGATATTCCACGCGCCGCGATACGCCGCCGTGCCCTACGGCATAATCACTGCCTGCATAGCAGGATTCGTGCTGATGGGACCGCCGTTCACAGCACAAAGCGGAAATGACTACTTCGCGCTCGTACCGTTTGGCGTGTTCGGTGCGTTTCTGGGGGTCGTACTGCGGGGGGCGCAGTGGCTTGGCGCATCGCGTGGATGGACAACGATTCTGGGGGTTAGTTCGATCGGCGTGTTGGTCGAGTGGCTCGCAGCACGGATCGATTTTCCCTATACGGTTGCCCTCGCTCTTTGGCGCGATGCGCTGATCCTATGGTTAGCGAGCTGGGGTGGCGTGTGGGGGTTAACATTTCTGGTGTGGATGATTAACACAGCGGTGGCGCAGGCGTGGTCGCTCCGACGCCTCACATTCCCTTTCAAACTTCTCGCAGGCGCGCTGTTGGGGCTTCACGCATTGGGATGGCTCCAGATGTCCCTGACGCCGCGCCGCGAGACGGTGCGCGTGGCTGTGGTGCAGAGCGACTCAGTGTACTATCCTGAGCTGATTCGGCAAGCGAAGGCACAAGGGGCGCAAGTCGTCGTGCTGCCGGAAGTCAGTTGGGACCCTGTGCCTGCCTCTTCTGCAGCGCGCGCCGCTCAATTATGGCTTATTGTCGGATACTGGGCTGACCGCAACTGTGTATCGCTCGTGGCGCCTGACGGAAGCCTTAGCGAGCCGTATTACAAAATGCATCCTTACGGGGGCGAGCCGGTTTCATGGCGTCCCGGAGACCCGATACGCACTTTCGAGTCGCCGTTTGGCAGAATAGGCGCGGTCATCTGCTATGACACGATGTTCACCGAGCCATGCCGTCGGCAGGTTCTGAACGGTGCGCGGCTTATCGCGGTTCCCACGCTCGATCCCACAACGCCTAACTTAGCATTCCACCACCTCCACGCTGCGACCACAACCCTGCGTGCGGCAGAGCATCGCACCCCGCTGGCGCGCTCCGAGTACGAAGCAGGTTCCATGATTGCCGACGAATGGGGCAGAGTGCTTGCCTACGCTTCCGAGAGGAACACAATCGCCATCGCCGATGTGCCTTTGGGCAGTGGGCGCGGAACACTCGCCACCTATCTGGGGGATTGGGTGGTGCTGGGATACGCACTCTTGCTCGCAGGCGTGTGGCTGAGAGAGCGCATTCGTGGGACGCGAGCAGCCAGCGGTTCGTGTTCAGCGCAAAATAACGGGTCTCCACCCAGCCCGTAAGAGAGCGCCTGTATCGCTCCCTACTAATGTCAAAACCCCCTGCCTCCGCAGGACTCGCAAGCCCGTGCAGGCAGGGGGCGCACAGAGACTGAAACGCTCAACGATAGGGCGCTACGGTTAGTACATACACTGTGGCGCGTTCTGGACTGGAGTTCTGGGCGGGATGTCCGCACCCCACATCTCCCGATCGTTCAAGAATCGCTTGTAGGGAACCCACTTCGCGTGCCCATCTGCAAAGACAACACTCATGCCATCGATATGCCGACGGGCACCAGCCACATTGTACCAGCGTGTCCGATCCGAGCAGTTGCCCAAACCCGAGTTCATATCGTTGAGTGTGTCCTCCGTATCGCAGTTCACATCAAACGGCCACTCCATGGGGTTGAAGAACAGGAGTGAGCCATTCGAATCGGTAATTACTGCCACATTCGCTGGAGCTGGAATCTCAGGAAGCGAGACGGAGTTCACTAAGCTATTGTTGACACAGGCAATGCGCAGAATACCGTACTGCACCCCATAGTTAGCTCCGTAAGACATCTCGCAGAACGGACCTGCTGTCGAACTCGGACAGGGAAAAACATACGGACCCGAGTAGCTCGGACAACGGTAGATTTGAAAGTTCTTGATATACGGGTGAAGCAAGCCTGGCCAACGGCAACTGTGCAGGGGGCAGTTTACCAACACATTAGGGTTGTCGTAGCTCGGCATCCGGAGACGCGTGTAAGGGAATCCGTAGGCAAACGGAACCATCTGCTCGTCGTAGTCCTGCGTATAGGCGTAAACGGCAGTAGCGATCTGTTTCGCATTAGAAACACACTGCGTTTGCCTCGCCTTCTCGCGTGCTCGGGCGAACACAGGAAACAGAATCGCCGCCAAAATAGCGATAATCGCAATCACGACCAGCAACTCAATCAGCGTAAAACCATGTCTTCGCATAGCGAAGCACCTCCTAACCATGTCAATAAAGTATACCTCAGCTCTGATGATTTTTGGAAAATACCCCAAAGAGGCTTCCCGACCCCTTTTGGCGATCGCTCCAGGTGATAAAGCTGCTGCACAGGCGACGAACCATGTCCGAGCAGCGCTTACTCGGCAACCCCACCGACGGCGACTGTCGTGTCCACGCCCATCTGTTGTAGCAACGCGCGAAGTCGCTCCCGCGTGCGCTCGCTTACGGGGGTCAGGGGCAGGCGCAGGTTCTCTTCAATCAGCCCCAGCATCGCCATCACGCACTTCACGGGCGCGGGGTTCGTCTCCCAGAAGTTCGCCAGCATCAGGGGCTGCAGGCGATAGTGCCACTCGCGGGCGGTTTCTGCATCGCCCTGCAACGCAGCCTGCACCATCCGCGCCGTCCAGCGGGGCAACTCGTTGCCGATCACCGAAATCACGCCGTCGCCCCCCATCAGAATCGTGGGCGCCGCGAAGATGTCGTCGCCAGCATAGACGGCGAAGCCCTCCGGACGCCGCTCGATAATCTCTAACGCCTGCGTGAGGTTGCCACTCGATTCCTTCACGGCGACCACATGGGGTACCTCATGGGCAATGCGCAGGATGACTTCGGGCGGGTAGTTGCGTCCCGTACGCGACGGCACATTGTAAAGGATGATGGGGATGTCTGCGGCTTCCGCAATCGCGGCGTAGTGGCGCAGCAAGCCGTCGGGTTCGGGCTTGTTGTAGTAGGGGGTGACCGATAGCACAGCGGTCGCGCCCGCGCGTTTGGCGTGCTGCGCCAGCCCAATCGCCTCGTGGGTGGCGTTGCTGCCCGCGCCCGGGCACACAGGCACACGCCCATTCGCCTGATCCAGCACAATATCGATCACGCGGCGATGCTCTTCATGGGTCAGGGTCGCGCCTTCGCCCGTAGAGCCAACCGGCACCAAGGCATCGACGCCCGATTCAATCAACCAGTCGACCAAGCGGCACAGACAGGGTTCGTCCACCGCCCCATCGCGTGTGAACGGCGTGACCATCGCCACGCCTAAGCCTCGAAACGGTATCGTTCGCATTACTCTTCCTCCGTGTGCGATAAGATTTCGTTCAAAACCTCCTGAAAGTGATAGAAGCCGGTGCGTCTGCGCAGCCACTCAGCGGCTCGGACCGCACCGTAGGCGAACCCATCACGGCTCTTAGCACGATGCGTGATTTCAATCCAGTCGTAGGGTCCATCCAGCAGTAGGCGATGGGTTCCGAATTCGCTGCCCAGTCGCAGGACACCAATCGCGAACTGGTTTTCGGTCAGGCGGTGTTCGGTCGGCGCAGGGTAGACGGCTTCGCGGGGAGGCTGGGCGGCGCGTTGCAGTCGCTCGGCGAGGGCGCGCGCCGTGCCGCTGGGCGCATCCGCCTTGCCCCGATGGTGAATCTCCTCAATCGCCACATCCCAGCTCTCAAGCCGTAGCAGCTGCGCCGCAAGCGCTGCAGCGTGCTGCAGGTACAGCTGCACAGCGACCGAGAAGTTCGGCGCGTAGATTACACTGCCGCCTGATTCACGCACGCGCTGCGCAATCGCCTCGCGCTGAGCGTCCCAGCCTGTGGTTCCAATTACGAGGGGGCGTTGGGCGCCTAAGGCGAGCTCGACGCTCTCCGCAACAGCCGAAGCGTGCGAGAAGTCAATCAGCGCCTCCGCGGCGTGAGCAAGCGATTCCCGCTCGGAACGGGGCGTCGCGCGGTGGATGACCCCGACCACCGCATGCCCGCGCGCCGTCGCCACGCGCTCGACCGCCTGTCCCATTCGCCCGTAGCCGATAAGCGCAATCCGCATAGGCGTTCTCCACTTTCAGGGGGTTCATCGAGCAAGGGGGGCGCGTGAGTCGAGTAGGCACAAGCCGTTACTCGAGTAGCGCTCCGCTTTGCGTGTGCAAAGCGACAGTCTGCAGGGTATTCCCCTACAGCCCAGCCGTGCGCCTGCCGAGGTGCGGACGGCTTCGGCGGGCAGCCCTTTCGGCGTTGCTCGTTGGCGTTCGGCGCGCCTCCCAACGCCTACTGATGCTGTCCCGCGCCTCTACTCGGCGAATCCCAGCCCATTATACCCAACGCTATCGTACGCCCATCAACAGTTCCATCGTCAGTTGGTCTAACTTCTCGTACTGATAGCCTCGTGCGCCCAGCGCAGCGCGGTCAAACGGGTGCGACTTCAGCCACGCGGCATTCTCACGCGAGTATTGCATCCGCTCTTGCAGCGCCACATCCCATTGGCGGATTTGCGACAATAGTTCCTGAATCTCGGGGTCTTGGTTGAACCGTTCGACTTTCTCTTTGAGAATCAGATAGGTGCGCATGCAACCTTTGGCGAACTCCCACACGCCCTCTTCGTCTTCCGTGCGGTAAGCGTGGGCGTCGAAGTGGCGCGGCCCGTTGTAGCCGTTGTCCTCCAGTAGTTTTACCAAGAAAAACGCGCCTTTGATATCTTCCGCGCCGAAGCGGAAGTCTTGGTCGTAGCGCGTCAGTTTTTGCGCATTTAGGTCGATGTGGAACAGTTTGTTGCGCTCGATGGCTTGGGCGACGGCGTGGGTGAAGTTCAGCCCCGCCATATGCTCGTGCGCCACTTCAGGGTTCACGCCGCACATGCTGGGGTCATCCAAAGTCTCAATAAACGCCAGCATCGCGCCGACGGTCGGCAGGAAGATGTCGCCCCGCGGCTCGTTCGGCTTTGGCTCCAGCGCAAATTTGAGGTTGTAGCCCTGATCTTTCACATAGTGGATTAGGAAGTTCATGCACTCGCGATACCACTGCAGCGCCTGCACGGGGTCTTTGGCGGCGTCGGTTTCTGTGCCCTCGCGTCCCCCCCAAAACACATAGATTTCCGCGCCGAGTTCCACTGCGAGGTCAATCGCGTGCATCGATTTCTGCAAGGCGTAGGCGCGCACTTTGGGGTCGTTGCTGGTAAGCGCGCCGTCTTTGAACGCGGGGTCGCTGAACAGGTTGGTCGTACCCATCACCAAGCGCATGTTGTAGTCGCTAAGGGCTTTTTTGAACTCGCGCACGATGGCGTCACGCTCCGCAGGCGTCGCATCAATCGGCACAAGGTCGTTATCGTGCAGGTTGACGCCCCACGCACCCAACTCGGAAAGTTTCTGCACGATGCGCGTCGGGGGAATTCGAGGACGCACTGGTTCGCCAAACGGGTCGCGCCCAACATTGCCCACCGTCCACAACCCAAAGGTGAACTTATGCTCTGGTTTCGGCGTGTAGTCGCTCATAGAACTCACCTCTCAGGGGATAGGGTTCGTGGTCGAGGCATCGGTTCCTGCTGAAGGATTGGCTGCGGTATCCCGTTCCCTGATATTAGGGCGATTCGCTGAGTCGGCTCCCTGTCGGGATACGGCATCCTCCCGAGAAGGCATTCAAAAGAAATCTATCGGCGCGAGGCAGGGGCGGCGTTCGGGGAACAGTGCATCCAGCGTCTCGATGAGCGATTCGGGCGCGTTCAGGATTCGACGGGCGCACAGTTCGGGCACGCTGAGAGTCCCAAACGCCAACATCGCCAGCGTGGTGGGTGCGAGGTTGATAGTGGGCGCATCGGGCTGCTCTGCACCGACTCTGATTAGCCCCGCCGCAGCCTCTACGCCCATCGTTGCGCTGTTTTCCCTCAAAACCGTATCGCGCACGCGCAAGTTGAATGGTTGGAACCCCGCAGGCACAGGTGCGCCGCCCAGCAACCTTTGCAACAGGGTCAGCCCATGCACAGGACGCGCCATGAAGTTCGGAAATACCTGCACCGCATAGAACGGCTGATTCGGCTCAACGGGCGGCGCACTCCAGCCCGTCAGCCCCAACATCGCCAGCGATTCCAACGGCATCTGAAACTCCACCTGCTGCACCGACTCCTCGTTGTCGGCGAGCCAGCCCAGAATCGCGCGCCGCGCCCGCTCCGTGCGCCAAACCATCTCCCGCACTCGTAATGTCCAACCCGAATCGATGAAGTCATAGAACAGGTACCCCTCAACTTCCCCATCTACCTCACAAACCCACAGGTTGGGCAGGTTCCAGAAGAGATACTCCCAGCGGCGTTCATCGCGCACAAGGCTCCCCGTGTGCCGCAGGCAATGATGCTCGTAGAGACGCATCACAGCAGGGCGGTCCAAGATGCCCGCACGGCGCAGCGGCGTACCTCGGTAGCGAGGAAGCTGTCTGGGCTTCAAGCGTGCATGGGCTATCGCACCGACTGTCTCCCAGCCCAGTTTTCGATAGAATTCGTGATTGAACGCCTGCAGGATAGCCAGCGGCGCGCCCTCGTGGTGCAGCCCCCGAAGCGCCTGACGCAACAACTCCCCAGCGAACCCCCGACGCCGATACTCGGGTAAAGTCGCCACCCCCGCAATCCCATAAAGCGCGACAGGGCGCGCACCTATCCACATCGTGAGGGGGATTGCCGTCAACACAGAAACCAGCGTCCGACGGCTGCGTTCGCGCAGCCATAACCCCCAACGCTGATTCACCTCAAAGTAGGGATCCTCATAGAAATATCGTTGCGCTGAACCGATTTCAAGACCGAACCCCGCACACAACACGCGCAGGAACCACTCGGACTCTTCGGGCGCAACCTGTCGCGCTTCGGTTTCCGCTCGCCGCCACAACATCCCGTCGTCCAGAGGCAACGCCACATAGGGGCAGTTCCACACCTGCGGTGTGCCTACACTCGGAATAGTACCTGAAAATCGGCAGAACGAAACACCCCCCCCGACTCCCGCAGAAGCATAGCAGGAATTTCCGCCCTAATGGGGTACAATCAGGGCGTGGAGGCAAAAACGATTATGAAGCGTGTAGCGATTGGGTTGCTGATGCTTTGTGGCGCGGCAGCGATAGCGCAGGCGCCCTTCACCATTGTGCGTCCGCAGGACGGCGCACGCGTGCGCGAAGTAGTGCAGTTCCGATTTCCGATCCGCAGCGTGCCCCAAGGCGGCTTCATTGGCGTGCGCATCGACGGCAAATTCATCGAAGCGGTTTCACCAACGGCGTTAGAGACCGACCGCGAGCGCGGGCACTACATCTATAAATGGGATACAAAGCGGCTGAATGTTCCTGACGGAGAGCATACCGTCGAACTCACGCTGTTCACCACCCCCGAAGGCGGCAACTCGCGCGTGCTGGGACGCAGCTCCGTGCGCGTGGTCGTGGAGAACGAAATTAAGCCGCCTGCCGAAGGAATCCCCCTGCGCTATCGCTGGATCCCCGGCAGAACCTATCGCTACGACCTGAAAGCCATCGCCAAAGAGGTGCAGGAAATCCAGTACTCCGGCTTGACGCCTCAAGAGACCACCCTGCTGGATGTCTCCTTCAAGGGCGATTTGGGCGTGCTGGATTTCAGAAACAGCCTGGGGCTTATCTCATGGACGCCTGTGCCCCCTGCAATTTCTATTGAGGGCGGACAGATTGGCGTCATCAACTCCGACCGAATGGCACCTGTCTATCAAGAAGTAGAGACCACGGGACGCGTGCGCTACCAGGTGTCGCGCGTCGCCGACTCGCAGCAGGCGGAGGTGTACTACTACTGGGTGGAAGATCTGCCGCTATTGCCCCCGCGTCGCTATAAACCCGGCGACCGCTGGAGGGCAACCATCTTACTGGGCAATCCGCTGGCATCCGGCGATATCAACGAAATCGGCACACGCATCCCTGTCGCAGCGCGATTGGAACGCTTCGAGTGGGAGCAAGGCTACAAATGCGCCAAAATCGTGTACGAATTCTCGGGCCCCATTCCCGGCAAACTAGAACTGGGCAACTTGCAACTGGACAAACCCAAAAGCACCGTCCGACGGGAGGTCTATTTCGCCTACGACTTGGGTCAGGTGATTCGCGTCAAAACCACGCTGCAGCTGGAGGGAGTGGTTCGCCAAGGCCAGTTCGGCGGTGGGATGAGTGGACCGGGCGGGTTTGGTGCGCCGCCTGGCTTCGGTGGACGCGGTCCAGGGGGATTTGGCGCCGATGATGACGGCGGTATGGCAGGCGCACCGCGCGGCGGACCACGAGGCGGACCCCGCGGCGGCGGGATGTTCGGACCAGGCATAGGCGGCTCTGGCGCACCTGGCGGCGCAACCGGTGGATTCGGCGGCGGCGCACAAACCGGCGCACGCAACATTATCAACCGCTTCGTCGTGGAAGTGGATATGAGGCTGCACCGCATTTTCTAAACGATGACCAGCCCAGCAGGATTGGAGCCTCCACGCGAGCGCATGGAAGAGGAACATAAAGCAACCTTTATGGAGCACCTGGAAGAGCTGCGCAAACGCATCTTCCGTGCGCTCATCTACATCATGCTGGGCTGGACAATCGCTTTTGCAATCACGCCGTATGTGTACGATTTCCTGGCAGCTCCGCTGCTGCGCACCAAACCCGAAGGCGCGAAGTTCGTCTTCACCCACGCGACAGAACCATTTTTCCTGAAGTTTAAACTCGCGCTGATTATCGGGCTGATTCTGGCGATGCCCTTGATGATGCGCGAGCTGTGGGGCTTTCTCGCCCCTGGACTGACCAAACAGGAGCGTCGTGCGGTGAAGCTAATCGCTCCTTTTAGCGCCTTTCTCTTCTTTTCGGGGGTTGCGCTGGGCTACTACATTCTCCCCGCCGCATTCAACTTCTTCCTGAGCTACCTGAACGACTACCCCGAAGCACAACTATTCCAAAACCCAGCGCAATATGTGATGTTCGTGGTGAAGATGATGCTTGCATTCGGATTAGGTTTTCAAATGCCTGTGGTGCTGATGTTTCTGGCGCATATCGGACTGGCAACCCCCGAAGCCATGTGGAAATACTGGCGTCAAGCAATTCTGGTTATTGGCTTGCTGGCAGCGCTCCTAACGCCCTCCGGAGACGCCTTCTCAATGTTTGCCATCGGGTTGCCGATGGTGTTTCTCTACTTTTTGAGCATCCTACTGGTAGGACGCATCGTCAAAAAGAAGCGACGCCAAGCACTGCGGGTAGAAACTAAACAGAGCTAATAAGGAGAAGCATATGGGTACCGCTTACACTCCCGGATTGACAGTGAGCGCGAAGACCATCATCCTGAAAACGCGCCGCCTGCCCATCAAGGGCGAAGTGCTGGTACAGGAAGGCGACACGGTGCAACCCGACACGGTGGTCGCCCGCGCCCTGTTGCCCGGCATCTTGCAGACCGTGCGCGTCGCGCAAATGCTGGGCATTGAACCAAAGCAGATCCACAGCGCACTAAAGGTCAAAGAAGGCGACACCGTCGAAAAAGATCAGATTATCGCCGAGACGAAGGGCTTTCTGGGGCTGTTTCGCGGCGTGTGTAAATCGCCCGTGCAAGGCACGGTGGAACTCATCTCGGAGGTGACAGGGCATGTAGGCGTGCGTCAACCCCCAACCGTAATCGATGTGAATGCGTATGTTCAGGGGCGCGTGGTGAAAGTGATACCCCAAGAAGGCGCGGTCATCGAAACGCAAGGTGCGCTCATCCAGGGAATCTTCGGTGTGGGCGGTGAACGGCGCGGCACACTGCGCGTGTTGGTGCAAGCTCCAAATGAAACTCTGACCGCACGCCATATCCCAGATGATGTGCATGGGCAGATTCTGGTGGGCGGCGCCGCAGTGGAAGCCGATGCCCTCCAACGCGCTGCCGAACACGGCGCCGTCGGTATCGTCGCAGGCGGCATCCGCGACACCGACCTGGTGCGATATCTGGGACGCGACATCGGCGTCGCCATCACCGGCTCAGAGGATATCCCACTCTCAATCATCATCACCGAGGGCTTCGGCTCGATCCAAATGGCAAACCGCACCTTCCGACTGCTCAAGCACTTAGAAGGCAAAACCGCCTCCATCAACGGCGCAACACAGATCCGTGCAGGCGTCATCCGCCCCGAAATCATCGTCCCGCTGGAACACGCCAGTCATCTGCCCGAGTCGCCCCCTGCACGCGAAGCGCAAACACTCGATATCGGCAGCACGATTCGCGTCATCCGCGAACCCTACTTCGGACGACTCGGCACAGTGGTCGAACTGCCTCCTGAACTGATGGAAATCGAATCGGGCACGCACGCACGCGTGCTCAAAGCCAAGCTGGAGGACGGTACAATTGCGGTGGTTCCACGCGCCAATGTAGAAATCATTGTGGAGGAATAGCGATGAGCAAGCAGGCGGAGTTGGGTGCTGCAACAAACGATCAACCGCGTATCTTGCTGGTTGAGGACGACCCGGTGCTGTGCGAGACACTGCACTATAACTTGCAGCGCGAGCGGCTCCAAGTGTTCACCGCAGATAACGCGGAAGATGCACTGCGACTGTTCCACGCCCACCAGCCCCATCTTGTCATCCTCGATGTGATGTTGCCCAGCCGCAGCGGTTTTGACCTGTGCCGGATTATTCGCCAGCACAACCAGACCCCTGTGCTATTTCTGACGGCGCGCGCCGCCGAAGAGGACAAAATACGCGGCTTCGAACTTGGCGCAGACGACTATATCGTCAAGCCGTTCAGCGTGGCGGAGCTGGTGGCGCGAATCCGCTCTATTTTGCGACGTGTGCAGCCTCCCCCGCCCGCGCGTATCCAATTCGGCTCTGTAGAGATTGACCTCGAAGCGAAGCGCGTCTACCGCGACGGCAAAGAACTACCAATGACCCCCAAAGAGTACGCCTTGCTGACCCTGCTGGCATCCCATCCTGGCAAAGTGTTCACGCGCGACCAGTTATTAGACCATGTGTGGGGCTTGGGCACTTATGTGAGCCCGCGCACCGTGGATGTCCACATCCGCTGGCTGCGCTCCAAAATCGAGCCAGATCCTCAAAACCCGCGCTATATCCAAACGGTGCGCGGCAGCGGCTACCGCTTTGAGGCATGAGCTTCCGCTGGCTGCCCGCGTCTTTGCTGCTAAGCGCGGCGCTGCTCCTGCTGACCGCTCTCCCCGTCATGCCCAGCGCGTGGCGGGAAGCGCTGATCGCCGCCGCATTAGGAAGCATCTTGCTCGCCTACTACCTCGCACACATCATCTATCTCCGTTGCAACGCCTTGCGCCAGCAAATCCTCCAACTCAACGAGCAGCGCGAAAGCCTCGAACTGGAACTCACACGACAGCAGCGTCGTCGACTCGCGCTCATCGACGGACTGCCCATCCCACTGCTCATCTGCGATGAAGACGCGATGCTGCGCCACACGAACCGCGTCGCGCTGGAGTGGTTCGGCTTTCGACACATGACAGGCAAATCGCTGCTCGCGCTCACTTTCTCTTACGACCTCTATCTGCTGCTGCTCAAAGCCGCGCGACGCCAATCCACTGTCTCTGCTGAAATTACCCTGAGCTTCCCCAAAGAACGCTACACCGAAGCGACCATCTGGTACCTGGGTGAAGCCGATTCGCGCCACTTGTTCGCAATCGCCTTAATAGACAAAAGCGAACTGTTGCGACTCGAGCAAGTGCGCCGCGACTTTGTGGCGAATGTGTCGCACGAGTTCCGCACCCCACTGGCTTCCATTCGTTCGCTCTCTGAAACCATTCACGATGACCCCGACATGCCCCTCGAAACGCGCCAGCGCTTTCTGAACCTGATTATTCAGGAAGCCGACCGCCTCACGCGCATCGCGGAGGACCTGCTTACGCTCAGCCGCGCCGAATCGCTGCAGCCCGTCAAGGAACCGTTCGAACTCACACCCCTCATACAACAAGCCGTGCAAGAGATGACCACCGAAGCACAACGCCACCAAGTGCAAGTTCTCACAGACCTTCAGCCCAACCTGAATTTGCTGGCAAACCGCGACCAGATACTGCAGGTCGTGCTGAACCTGCTCAGCAACGCCATCCGCTACAACAAACCGCAGGGCAGCGTCACCGTGCGCACCTACGCTCAAAACTCATACGCTGTGATCGAAGTCGCCGACACCGGAATCGGCATCCCCAGCGAAGCGCTGCCGCGCATCTTCGAACGCTTCTATCGAGTGGACAAAACCCGCTCGCGTGAAAGGGGCGGTACAGGACTGGGATTAGCGATAGTGAAACATATCGTGGAATCGCACGGCGGCGCCGTCGAAGTAGAAAGCGAGTATCGCGTGGGCAGCGTGTTTCGAGTAAAGTTACCCCTCTACCAAGAGACAGAGCAGAACCCCGCGAATCCTCAACGCTAAAAAGAGCGACCCAGCAATTGGGTACAATACTGTCAGTGAGCGATTCGATCTGGACGATCCCGCTGTTTCCTATGGAGACAGTGTTGTTCCCGTATACGGCGCTGCCGTTGCGTATCTTCGAACCGCACCTTCGCGAGATGGTGGCTTACTGTCTGGAGCACGACGCGCCGTTTGGAGCCGTGTTGATTCGTGCAGGCAGCGAAGTGGGCGACCGGAACGCGGAGCCGCACGAGATTGGTACCCTCGCTCGGATAGGACGCATGCGCCGCCAGCCCGATGGGCTAATCCACCTGCTCGCATTGGGGGAGGAGCGGTTCCAAATCGTGCGCCTGATTCGCGATGAAGCGCCCTACCTCAAAGCGCAGGTGCGCCTGTGGCGCGATTTCGAACCTTTAGATTGGGGAGAGCAGCAACGCTATGCCGACCAGGTCGCGCAACAGTTCCGTGAGTTTCTGATGCTGGCTTTAGACCTCGGCGGGCTGCGAGTCGAAGAGGTCGAACTACCCCGCAGTCCAACCGCACTCTCGTTCGTCATCGCCGGCACACTACAACTAGAGATTCCCCTACGGCAATACCTGCTGGAACTGCAGGATACCCTGGAACGGCTCCGTCTGCTGCAACAGACGCTGGAATATCTGACCAACGCGCTCGCAACAGAAATCCAACCCTTTAATCCAGAACACTGGCGCGAATATGTCCATCGAAACTAAATTCGTCCTCCTTGAGGCAGGCTATGATTGAAGGCGTCGTAAAAATCGTTGGCGGTCGTGAGAAAAAACTACTGCACGGCTATCCATGGGTGCAGCGCGGCGAAATTTCAGAGGTATTGAACACGCCGACACCGGGCGCACTGGTGCAAGTGGTAAACTTCCGCGGCGAACCGCTCGGAATCGGTACCTATAACCCCCACAGCCGCTTCCCCGTGCGGATCCTCACCGTTCAGAAAGAACCAATCAACCAAAACTTTTTCGCCGCCCGCTTAGAGAAAGCGCTGCAGTACCGTCAGCGCACCGTGCAAGACACCAACGCCATGCGTGTCCTGTTCAGCGAATCGGATGGCGTGCCAGGGCTGATTGTCGACCAGTACGCAGACTACCTGGTAGTGCAGGTACGTACTTTGGGGATGGAACGGCTCAAGCCGTTTTGGCTGCCTACGCTTATCGAGCGACTGGAACCAAAAGGGATTATCGAGCGAAGCGAGATGGCAAGCCGCGCCGAGGAGGGGCTGGAGCCGTTCGCAGGTGTGCTGCATGGGGAGGTTCCTGAACTCATTGCGATTGAAGAGAGCGGACTCGAGTTTCTCGTCCCGACGGACGCAGGGCGCAAGACGGGCTTTTATTTGGATCAGCGTGAGAATCGGCGTCGCTTAGCGCAGCGCGTGCGTCCGGGGGAGCGCGTGCTGGATCTGTTTTGCTACACGGGGGCATTTGCGCTTTACGCTGCCCGCGCCAGAGCGCACGCCGTCGGCGTCGACATCTTGCCCGACGCCATCGACCTTGCCGAGGTTCACGCACGACGCAACCAGCTGGAGGCGCATTGGGTCGTCGAGAACGCTTTCGAGTGGCTCCCGCAAGCCGCCGAGCAAGGCGCCCAGTTCGATTGGATTATCTTAGATCCCCCCGCCATCGCCAAACGGCACGACCAGAAAGAATCGCTCCGCTGGGCAATTTGGAAGTTAGTCTATCACGCGCTTCCGCTCCTGAGCGAAGGCGGGCGGATGGTTGTGTGCAGCTGCGCCTATCCACTGGGGCTGAACGATATGCTCGATACCGTGCGCCTCGCCGCCACCGATCGGAACCGCCCCCTCTTTCTGGAGGAGGTTACCTTCCAAGCCGCCGACCACCCCTACCTGATGCAGTTCCCAGAGAGCCTCTATCTGAAGTGCCTGTGGGTTCGGGTTTAGCGATTGCGGGTTCCGCAGTTTCAGCGGGCGACGCCTAAGACGCCTGCGTACCCAACGCGAACTCGCGAATCGCCATGAGGAGCTCGGGACTAATATCCGTCGGTACCGAACAGCCGGGCGCAAGGATGAACCCCCGCCTCCCCACGCTGTCCAGCGCGTTCTGCGCCTGCTGGAACACCCGCTCGCGACACATTTGAGGGAGTTCCCTCTCGTTCAAGCCGCCCATCACGCAGCGGTCAAACAGCCGCTTGCCCGCGGCAAGGCTTAGCGTCGTACTGCGATCGCTCCAGCAGACAATCGCCGCGGGCGCATCGGCAAGCAGATCCGCATAGAGATCTCCGTAGCCATGCAAGTGTAGGACATTGAACTTACCGTCAGAAACCGATTGCAGAAATGCCCGATCCAGAGGCGCGAAAAACTCTTCATACACATGGCGCGGCGCTGCATCCGAACCGATTCCGTTTACGGCATAGTAAATCCCATCGCACACCGTCAGCACGAGCCGTCCATAAAGCTGCAGGTTAGTCTGGATAATCTGCAACCCCTGTTGAACCGCCTCAGGCGCAAGCGCAAGATGCGCCAACAACTTGCCCTCGCAAAGTTTATTCGCATAGTAGAAGGCGTTGAACACCGTCTCGATAATCGGGACATCGTCGGGCACGCGCTGGCGTAAGCGTTTAAGCATCTCGATCTGCGCGCCGAAGTGCCCTCTGTCTGGCTCCAGCGGCTGTAGTTTTGCCCAATCGTCGACGCCATGCACGAACGAGAATCCCGTGGGCGTCTCGTAGGGAATGTCGTGCATCACTTTGAGAATATCAGGCTGATAGCGTCGCCAGAATTCATAAGTGGCGTGGCTCATCCCCTCTATATACTGCTGGAGCAACGCTTCGCTGGCGGGAGCACGATACTCCCCATGGAATCCCTGCGGAAACCACGGCTCCGTTCGAAAGTGATACCAGAAGCAGTAAGGCAGGCGGTCTACCTCCCCTCCAATAATCGCCTGTTCCACTCTCTCACGCGAGGTCATCGCTCATCCTCTCTCGTCGATTCGGGTTTGATGCGTACTGGTAAGGATACCCCAGTTAGCCCTCCCGTTTGCCTGCTTGCACCCCGTGCCAGACAATCGCCATCGGCTCGCCGTCGGGCGTGCAGTTATAGATCGAGAAATCCGTCACGCCCGCCTCGCGCAGGATATCCTCGTCGATCCATGCCTTGCCCGTGCAGGTATGCGGTTCACGGCGCACGAGTTCATACACGGCGTCAGCCATAATATCCG
Organism: Armatimonadetes bacterium JP3_11; assembly: GCA_002254605.1. Classification (GTDB taxonomy): domain Bacteria; phylum Armatimonadota; class Fimbriimonadia; order Fimbriimonadales; family GBS-DC; genus GBS-DC. The sequence continues at coordinate 2,190 of NKPV01000038.1, read as the reverse complement.
CTTTGCGCCACTGTTGAGGTGTTCCCAGCCCCCACGCAATGGTCGCTTGACTTTCAATCAGCGTGCGTGGCCAAAGTGCGTTCACCGCCACATTATGCTCGCGCACCTCCTCCGCCAGTCCCAGCGCGAGCATCGTCATGCCGAACTTGGAAATCATGTAAGCAACCTTGCCCGGCAGCACGCTTAAGTCAATCGGCGGCGACATGTTAATAATGTGCCCCCAGCGCTGGTTAATCATCGCAGGCAGCACCAGTTGCGAGGCGATAAACGACGCTCGTAGGTTCACCTGCATCACCAGGTCGAACCGTTTCGGCGGCGTCTCCAGCACGGGATACCACCAGAGCGCGCCTGCGTTGTTGATGAGTATATCCACGCGCCCGAAAGTTTCCAAAGTTTGATTGACCATCTGTTGCAGGGCGTTCTCGTCGCGCACATCGACGCGGATAGGCAGCGCACGCCCTCCCAACGCCTCCACCTCTTCTGCCACGGTGTAAATCGTGCCAGGCAAGCGCGGGTCGGGTTCGGCGGTCTTCGCCGCGATGACCACCGCGACGCCCGCGCGGGCAAGGCGCAGCGCAATCGCACGCCCAATCCCACGACTTGCCCCTGTAATAATCGCTACGCGACCTTTAAGCTCTGTGTACATCGGCATGCTATTAGGATACCCCCTGTAGGGTACACTATTGCTGGAGGTTGGTATGAAGACAGGCAAACGCGCAAAGACCACCACGAATTCGAAATCGAACAAGCGGGTGTACACTCCGACCCCAAAGGAGATTGTCGATCTCTACAAACAGATGCTTTTTATCCGTCGCTTCGAGGAGCATTGCGACAAAGCATATCGCCAAGACAAAATCGGTGGCTATTTGCACTTATACATCGGGCAGGAGGCGTTGGCACTGGGCTTTATCCACCACCTGCGTCCTGAAGACCGCGTGCTGGGGCACTATCGTGATCACGCCTATGTGCTGGCACTCGGCAGCGACCCGAACGCGGTGATGGCAGAGCTCTACGGGAAGGTCACGGGGCTATGCCGAGGCAAAGGGGGCTCGATGCACCTGTACGATAAGGCACATAACTTTTTAGGCGGCTACGGTATCGTGGGCGATGTGCCCGGCATCGGCACTGGGGTCGCCTTCGCCCAAAAATATCAAGAGACAGGCGGTATCACGCTCTGCTTCTTCGGCGACGGCGCGATGAACGCAGGACTGCTGCACGAAACGCTCAACATGGCAGGACTGTGGAAACTCCCCGTAATTTACATCGTGGAGAACAACAAATACGCGATGGGCACCCCCGTAGAGCTGCACTCTGCGGTGCCGAACCTCGCGCAACGCGCCAGCGTCTACGGATTCCCCAGCAAGCAAATCGATGGTATGGATCTGCTCAATGTGCTGGACGAAGCAAAGGCGATTATCGACCATGTGCGCGAAAAGCAAGAACCCTACTTCGTGGAAGCCATCGTGTACCGTTTTGTAGGGCACGGCGCGGCGGACATCACAGACCCCGGCTCCTACCGTACCCGAGAGGAGGTAGAAGAGTGGCGCAAGCGCGACCCCTTGACTAACCTACAGCACTACCTACTCACACACGGTCTGGCAACCGAAGCCGACTTGAAACTCTGGGACGAGCAGGCGCGCGAGCGGGTGGCAGCCGCCGCCAAGTTCGCCGACGAAAGCCCCGACCCCGACCCCAGCGAACTGTACAAGCATGTGCTGGTGGAATCCGTGTGAATCGGCAGGAACATCGCCGCTCCCCACGAACTATTACTGCCACTGGGGCGCAAAAACACGGAGGTTAATCGATGCGTTACCAACTGCGAGATATGCCGCTTTCAACCGCGCTGCTGGTGGTCGTCACGCTCTTCGTCTTGGCGGGCAGCGTCCACCATGTGGCATACACTTTTAGCACGCTGGAAGGAGGCAACCTCTTCTGGGGCTATGTGCAGGCATTAGGGATCGATTTGGGCATTTTGGGATTGGCATACGGTATCCAGTTGCGCAAGCGGCAAGGGCGCTCAACGCTGCCGCTCTGGAGCGTCCTGATCCTGGTGACCTTCATCAGCGCGTATGCGAACTACCTGTACGGTATTATGCACCAACAGCCCCTACACACGGCAAGCGCATTCGACCAGATGGTGGTCTTTTTGCGCCCGTTCTTGCTGTCGGTGACGCTGCCGATTATCATGTT
>NKPV01000075.1 GCA_002254605.1 Armatimonadetes bacterium JP3_11 | reverse complement strand
CTCCGCTGTAGGGTAGACCCCCGCGAACGCCACCATCGTGAAAAGAGTCGTGTCCAGCAGCTGCGCTGCTATCGTGGAGCTGATGGTGCGCGTCCACAGCCAGCGTCCCTGCGTGGCGATTTTAAGCTTCGCCAGCACAAAGGAGTTGGTAAACTCCCCGACCAGATAGGCAATCAGCGAGGCGAGCATTAAGCGTGGAGCAACCCCCAACACGGTCTCAAACGCCTGCTGATGCTCATAAAACGGTGCAGGAGGCATCGCTATCGCCGCGCTGATAATCAGCACCACCAATAGGTTGCATGCGAACCCAATCCAGATGACCACCCGCGCCCGGCGGTACCCGTAGACCTCGGTCAATACATCACCGATGATATAACTCACAGGGAAAATCACAATCGCCGACGACATCACCAGCCCGCCGACACTAATAATTTTCGCCGCGATGATGTTCGACAGCAACAAGCTGGTCAAAAATAGCGCGACCACCATCACAAACCAGATAGAGTAGCCGCGCTCGATAGAACCCGTCAGGGCGACTTTCGGCAATGGTTTCATTGGAGCGAGAAAAGTATACCCCGCTCGCTGCAAATGCAGCAGGAAATCGCACAGCAGAGGCGAATCTATCTGTTTGTGATGGCGCAAACACAAACGAGTGTACAGCAATCCGCCAACGAAGGCGCGGCGACCGAGTTCGTGGTACGCGTGCGCGATGTGGTCAAAGAGTACCAGATGGGCAAATTGACCGTGCGCGCACTCGACGGCGTGAACCTCGATATTTATCGCGGCGAGTATCTCTCGATTATGGGACCCTCGGGGTCGGGCAAAAGCACGCTTTTTAACATGATTGGCGGGCTGGACAAGCCGACCGCAGGCTCCGTGTTCATCGACGATGTGGACATGGCGCAGCTCGACCCGCAGGAGCTTGCCTTCATCCGCTGCCATCGCATCGGCTACATCTTCCAGACTTTCAACTTGATTCCCGTGATGACCGCCTTGGAGAATGTAACGCTGCCGATGGTATTTGCGGGGGTGAACGCCGACGAGGCACGCGAACGCGGCGTGGAGCTCCTGACGCTGGTCGGTTTGGGCGGACGCCTGCACCATAAGCCCACCGAGCTCTCAGGCGGGCAGCAGCAGCGCGTGGCGATCGCGCGATCACTGGCGAACAACCCTTCCATTATCCTCGCCGATGAGCCGACAGGCAACCTCGACCTCAAAACCGGCAAAGAGATTATCGAGCTGCTCAGGCGGCTCAACAAGGAACGCGGCGTGACGATTATCTCCGCCACGCACGACCTCAAGATGCTCGATATCTCCGACCGCATTGTGTGGATCCGCGACGGCAAAATCGAGCGCATCGAACGGCGCAGCGAACTCCAACTCAAAGTCGGAGAGGTCGAAGGCGAGGCAGGGTAAGCGAGGTATCCTTAACCTCGCCATGCCAGAGCGCGAGACGACCATCGTGATTTTCGGCGCGACGGGCGATCTGACCCGCCGCTTGCTGTTGCCTGCCCTGCTCCAACTGTGCCGTGCCCACGCCTTGCCCGAACAGGTGCGAATCGTGCTGTACGCCCGACGCCCCTACACCCTGGTGCAATATCTCAACGAGGTACAAGCCGAACTCCAAGCAATGGGCAAACCCTTGCACGGCTGGGACGAATTCTGCCGACGCTTCGTCGCCTATGTGCAAGGCGGTCTCGAAGAGCAAGGCATCTGCCAACTCCAAGACTATGTGCAAGAAAATGCGCTCTTCTACCTCGCCCTCCCGCCGGGGGTGTTCGCCACCGCCAGCCAGCTGCTCGCACGCGCAGGACTCCACGACGAAACGCACGGATTCCGACGCCTGATTATCGAAAAACCCTTCGGCTACGACTTAGAGAGCGCACAAACCCTCGATCGGCAAGTGCGCGAACACTGGCGCGAAGAGCAGATCTTCAGGATAGACCACTACCTCGGCAAGGAGACGGTGCAGAATATCCTTGTGTTTCGGTTCGCGAACCTGCTGCTGGAGCCGCTCTGGAACCGCAACTATGTCGAGCATGTACAAATCACGGCGGCGGAGACTTCGGGGCTGGAAGGACGCGCGAGCTACTACGACCAAGCAGGCGCACTGCGCGACATGATTCAGAACCACCTGATTCAGCTCTTTACCCTGACCGCGATGGAACCGCCCAGCAGTCTCGTGTACGACGACCTGCGCACCGAGAAGGTCAAAGTGCTCAAAAGCGTGCGTCCCATCCCGCGCAACGCCGTGAACGCATTCGCTGTGCGGGCGCAATACACCGCTGGGCAGATGGGCGACGAACGCGTGCCCGGCTACCTCGAAGAGGAAGGTATTCCCCACGACTCCACGACCGAAACCTATGCTGCCATCAAACTCTATGTGGACAACTGGCGTTGGCGCGGCGTTCCGTTCTATTTGCGCACGGGTAAACGCCTCGCCGCCGACCGCAGCGAAATCGCCATTCAGTTCAAAACGCCGCCACTCCACCTGTTCCGTGAGACGCCTCTGGATCGGCTCGAGCCAAACTGGTTCATCTTCGAGATGAAGCCCGCGGAAGCGATCTACCTCATCGCGCAAGCGAAGAAACTGGGACTGGAGTTAACCCCGCGCACGATTGTACTGCGCGCTCCCTATCGCGAAGCGGGTCAGGAAGGCTTCGATGCCTACACTACGCTCCTGCTCGATGCACTTGAGGGCAATCGCCAGCATTTCCTGCGCTTTGACGAGGTGGAGTGGGCATGGCGCGTCTTAGACCCGATTCTGAAGGCGTGGCAGAGCGACGGCAGCCCACTGCCCACCTACCCCGCAGGCAGCGAGGGACCCGCCGAAGCAGCAAGAATACTGGATTCGGAGAGCCATCAATGGCGCTCTTTGCGGACCCACCACGCCCATCACTCGCGTATGGGAGAGGACGCAAGAAAATGAAGCCATCCCCCTTCCCCTACGCAGGGGAAGGGGGAAGAGCGACCCCAACTACCTTAAGTCGAAGCTCCGCGAGATAGAGATGCCGAGGTCGCTTTCGGCGGTGGGGTGGAACCACCACACGCCAAGATTCCAATCGCCGAAGCGGCGCACCAGTGCAAGGTTGTACAGCGTCGGCTCGCCCGGCATCGTACCCTGATGCGAGTAGAACATCAGGGAGGTATCCCCATCGAGTCGGTAGTTCGCTGCAATGAAGCCGATATCGCGCCCGTTGCGCAAGCGTTGCCAGCCTGCCATCAACGAGAGGTTGCCCTCGGTGCGCACGCCCATCAGATACGCTCCCTCCTGCGCGCGTGTATAAGTGGACGAGAAGCCGTACCCCGCGATCAGGCTAACCGGGGTCTGCTCATCTTGACGCAGGAGCTGGTAAGTCATCTGAAGCGTGGCGCGCTGTCCATAGTGCGAGTAGCCGATGCCAATGTCAAAACGATCAGTTATGCCCGTCTTGACAAAAGTGCGGAAGCGGTTCTCTTCCGATGCAGGCGAGCCAATAGTGAACCAACTCACCTTGCCTTTCGGCACCGTCAGCTCCGCAAAACCCACTTCCACATCGCTGCGCTGCTGCGATTGAATCACGACACAAGCGGGACATCCGCCCGAACCTTGCTGCGCAACGCCAAACATCACCATACCGAGCGCGAACGCGCTGAGAAAAAGCTTTACAGTCCTCATAATCGCCTCCTGTGTTGAGTTTGTGTGGCTTTGACATTTTGTCAAAGCAACTTCCAATCCCTTGACACGAGTGTCAAGGCTCATCTACAAGGCTTGGACAGTTCTGCTCACTCCAATCCCAGAGGCTTGACAATTCTGTCTAAGCGAATGCCTTGCGGTTTGGACATCGTGTCCACACCAAACAGCTCTTCGCACGGAGAGCTAGTCCGTGCTGCTTGGGGTCAACACAGGGGCGGCGCACGCGGCGCAGAGGAGCGTGAAGGGGGAGAATGATTATAAATCGTAAGAGGATCGAAACCACCACAGGGCGCCTCGAAGACGCCGAACGCTGCCAGTTCTGGCGCGTCCATCACCCAATGCGACCCGCTCAGAGTAGACTGCGATACAGTGGTTGCATGGGGGGATTGGGCGCGCTCCAACTGGCACCCAAGACAGTCCGAACACAGCGCGTTTCGGGCGCAGCAGTCCGGTCCTGCGGCGGACGCACAACAAGCCTGTTGCGCCGGCGCACGCACAGAACAGCACTGCAGGCTTATGGTACCTTTGCAGGCGCATGCATACGCCCACGCCCACCCGATGGGGGTCAGCGCGAGCCACAACGCCCACAGTGCAAACCCGAAACGGCGCATTACAGGAATTATACCCCATTTCGTCGAAGCAATTTTTTATGCACCAAGCTCCGCAGGGGCGATTCCCTGTCGCCCGCACGATACTGCTCGGCGCGATGTTTATGGGCATGGGAATGACCCTGCCGATTTTTAACCACTTCGTCCCCATCTTCTTGCGCGAAATCGGGCTAAGCGCGACGCTGATTACCTTCGTGCTAACCTGGGATAACTACATCAACATGTTCATGCAGCCTATAGTGGGGCAGCTCTCCGACAACACGCGCACGCGCATCGGCAGGCGCAAGCCGTGGGTGCTGGTGGGCGCGCCGATAGCCCTCACAGCGTTTCTGTTTGTGCCCATGGCGACCACCGCTTGGGGGATTATGCTGGCAATTTTTCTCACGAACTTCGGAAATGCCCTGTTCCGCTCCCCTGGGGTCGCGCTCATCGGCGACCTGTATCCCCCGCAGCAGCGCAGCCTAGCGAACGGGATTATCAATCTGATGCTGGGCGTGGGCGCAGCATTGGCGTATTCCGGGGGCGGCACATTGTACGGGGAGTTTGGACGGTACGCGCCGTTTATTTTCGGCAGTAGTGTGATGGCGTTCGCGCTGCTCGTCGCGTTTTTCTTTGTGCACGAGCCGCAACGCCCGCTGTATGAACCCGAGGAGCACGAGGCAGGGCTCCTGGAAAGCGTACGCACCCTGATACGCGCACGCAACTTCAACTTGCTCTGGATGTTGGGCGCGATTTTGAGTTGGTTTATGGGATTTACCGCGTTAGAGGCGTTGCTCTCGCTGATTGGTAAAGAGGCGCTGGGTATCCCGCCCGATCAGATGGGGAACTTGGTTGCGCTCTTGCCCGCAGCGTTCATCCTGTGCGCTGTACCCAGTGGTATTCTCGCCACCCGATTCGGACGCAAGCGTATTATACTGGTTGGCATCGCAGGGTTGGTCGGCGTGTTGCTCTATGGTTATTTCGTACAATCGTGGCTAATGATGGTGGGATTTCTCATCCCCGCCGGGATGTTCTGGGCATTAATTAATGTGAACTCGCTGCCCGCGCTCTACGATACCGCGCCGACCCTCCGCGCAGGAATCATCACTGGGCTGTACTACTTCGCTTCGAACCTTTCGGCGGTGCTGGGACCGCAGCTGGCGGGCGTGTTGGTGGACCTCACAGGCGACAACTACCGAAATGTGTTCCTGTATGGCGCGTTCTTCATGGCGCTGGCAGGGATATGTATGTCTCAGGTGCGCGTGCGTTAGCGGCGCGCAGGCAGGTATACTTTGCCTGTGCAAACGCGCGCTTGGAGGCTCACGCCTGACGGCAACTACCACTGGGAGACCTTCGAACTGCCCCCTCTGCAAGCGGGTGAGGTGTTGGTTCGCCTACGCGCCTGCGGGCTATGCACGGGCGAGGTGATGGACTGGTACACGCGGCGCAAAGCGCCCCTTGTGCCCGGGCACGAACTGGTGGGTGAGATTGTCGAGTTGGGAGAAGGCGTGACACACTTGCAGGTGGGCGACCGCGTGGTGGTGCATCACCATGCGCCGTGTTTGAAATGTGCGTTTTGTCAGAGGGGGGCGTTTGTCCACTGCCCTACCTGGCGCCGCACGAAACTGAATCCGGGAGGACTGAGCGAATACTTTATCGCCCCTGCCGAGATTGTGCAGGTGGATGTGCTATGTGTTTCCGACAGCGTGTCTGACGAGCGCGCTGCCTTTACGGAGCCGCTGGCGTGCGTGGTGCGCTCGTTGCGTCGGGCGGGTTTCCAGCGGGGCAACACCTTGGCGATTATCGGAATGGGTGTAATGGGCATGCTGCACCTACTTCTGGGTCAGGCATGGGGTGCGCGGCAGATACTCGCCGTCGATAAACTGCCGCATCGCTTGGAGTTCGCTGAGTCGCAGGGTGCGACGCCCCTCCACGCCGACGATGTCCTGCGCACAGACGACGCGCAGGCAGAAGTCGTGGTGGTGGGACCTGGTAATGAGTCTGCGTTGAATCTTGCTTTGCACCTCGTCGCCCCTGATGGCGCTGTTGTATTGTTCACTCCTGCGCCGCCGGAAACGCGATTCCCCCTCAACTGGCACGATGTCTACTTCCGTGAAATCCGTCTCATTCCCAGCTACTCTGCCAGCCATGTGGAAATGCGCCAAGCCATGCTCCAGATAGAAGCAGGCTTGCCTGTAGAGAAACTCATCACGCACCGCCTGCCGTTGGAGCGCGCTCCAGAGGGCTATGCCCTGTTGCGCCGAGCGGAAGCGCTGAAGGTTATCGTGGGCTGACTATCGCGTCACGGGCAGCGCCTGCGAAAGGTCAATGTGACCGCCCAGGCTCTCCACAGGTTTGCCCTCCACCAGAATCTGCACGCGCTCCACATTGGGGAAGCTGCCTGCTGTACTGCTAATCGCGTTCACCAGCGCGGCTTCGTCGTCCGAACCGCCCGAAAAGTTGTCGGTCAACTCTTTTGAGAAGTTCAACTGCAGCGTTCCATTATGCACACTCACTCCCACAAGGCGCGTGCCTTGCGGAAAGACCCCCGATTCCTGAATCAGCTTCTCAAAGACCTCTTTGTAGGCAGTTTCGGGGTTTCGGATTGCGACGGGTCTGCTCTCATAGGTCAGCTCACCCTGCGAGTTCACCTTGGGGATATAGATTTTCGCTTGGGTGGGGGGGGGCGGCGGTTCTGGAGGCGGTGCGGGGGTCAGCCGCAGCCAGATTCCCACACCAATCGCCAGCGCCGCGATGATGAGAAACAAAACGCCCAGCATGCTCTGCACGCGCCGTGCTTCGTTCATCTTATGCCTCGTCGGTTGTGTTTGCTTCCGCGTGCGCTTCGGCATCGGTCTCCCTTGTGGTTTCAGGCGATGGCTCGGCTGCCCACTCGATCCGGAACTGCGTCTTGCCCAGAGTGAGGAGCGCGTCGCTCGGCACAGTGGTCGGCATATTCGGCGCGATTTTGGCGTCGCCGATGAAGGTGCCGTTGGTGCTGCCCAAGTCGGTAATCCGCACATCCGCGCCGATGATCTCGATCACGGCGTGCTGCCCCGACACATAGGCGTCGGGGATGACGATGTCGTTGCCGGCGCGCCTCCCGATGCGCTGCGGGCGGGTGTAAAGTGGGAACCGCAGGCTGGGGTCGCTCATGCCTACCAGATACGCCAACGGCGGCGCAACCTCCGCAGCGACGGCGGGCGTCTCGAAGCCTTCGGGCAACTCCAGCGTCATCACCACACTGCCAAACTGCAACTCGGCGTTCGGGGGCAGCGGGACGCGCTCCGCTCCAATGGGTTGACCGTTCAACTGCGTGCCGTTGGTGCTGCCCAAGTCCTGAATATAGGCGCGATTCTCCTCAATAAGAATGCAGGCGTGGCGGCGGCTTACGGTACCGTCGCTAATCAGCACATCGCTGCTGGGGTCGCGCCCGATAAGGTTCTCACCCGCTTTGAGTAAAAATTCGCGCCCGGATGCATCGCGCAACTTCGGATAGGCGCCTGCTTGCTCCACCAACTCAGGTACGGCGCTACTCAGAAGGAAACCGCACTCGATGCAATACTGCTCGCCGGGTGGATTCGTCTGAGCGCAGATAGGACATTGCACAGGCGTCATCGCGACTGTCGTCTGTGGGGTGGGAGTCATCGCGACCGTCGCCTCGCCGCCGACCGCTACCGTCGTCTCCGTCTGCATAACCTATATAGTACCTCATGCTCTGGAACGGCACAGCGCGCCGTTCCGCGGTGAGGGTAAAAGGTATAATCCTTTTTCGATGCAATCCAGCAAGTTCCAAGCCCAAACGCCCATGCTACAGCAGTATTTTCGGCTCAAAGCCGAGAACCCCGATGTACTGCTGGCGATGCAGGTAGGCGACTTTTACGAGTTTTACGGCGAGGACGCCGAAATCGCCGCCCGCGAGCTGGAAATTGTGCTGACAGGGCGCGAGGATGGCGCCAACGGGCGTATCCCTATGGCGGGCGTGCCCATCCACGCCTACGAACGCTACATCGCCAAACTGGTGCAGAAAGGCTACCGCGTTGCCATCTGCGATCAGATTGAAGACCCCAAACTCGCTAAGGGCTTGGTCAAACGCCGAGTCACGCGCATCCTCACTCCGGGTACCGTGCTGGAAGACTCGATGCTGGACGCGCGAGCGAACAACTATCTTGTGGCGGCGGTGCTGGGAGAGCCGGTTCACGGGCTGGGCGTGGTTGATGTGTCAACGGGAGAGTTTCTCACCACTGAAATCGCGGGCGAGCAGCGTCAGGCGAAACTGTTGGACGAACTGTTCCGCCTGCAGCCTGCAGAGGTGCTGGTTCCTGAAGACCAAGAAGAGCTGATTCAGACCTTGCGCGAACAGCTCACCGCGACGATTACCCCTGTACCTCTGCGTGAGTGGATTGGACGCGACTCGCGCCAGATTCTGCTGCAGCACTTCGGCGTGGAGTCGCTGCGCGGCTTCGGTTGCGAGGACTACACGCGCGGGCTGGACGCCGCCGCGCTCGCCCTGCGCTATTTGCAGCAGAACCAACTGGAAGCGTTGCAGCACATCCGTACCCTGGCGACCTACTCGGTCGAGCGGTTTATGTACCTCGACGCGACGGCGCGACGCCATCTGGAACTGACGCAGAACCTGATGGACAACTCGCGCCGTTATACGCTGCTGGCAACTTTGGACAACACCTGCAGCCCGATGGGCGCGCGCTTGCTGAAACGCTGGCTGGATGAACCACTGCTGGACCCCGACGCAATACGCGCGCGATTAGATGCGGTGGAGGCGCTTGTGCAGCAGAATCTGCACCGCGACGCCATCCGCCAGATGGTGCGCCCCTTCGCCGATTTGGAACGCCTTGCGGCGCGCGCCGCCACAGGCACCGCCAACGCACGCGACCTGGTCGCCCTCCGAAACACCTTGCAGCGGATTCCCGAACTATATGCGGAACTGAACACCCTGCTGAGTGAGCTATCCAGCGTGCCGAGCTTGCTTGCAAATATTGCGCCGCGCCTCGCGCCGCTGCACGAACTCTGCGCTCTGCTGGAACGCGCCCTCGTGGACGAACCGCCTGCCGACCTGAAAGGGGGCGGTATCATTCGCGATGGCTACGACCCTGAACTCGACCGCCTGCGCCAGGTGCGCACGGAAGGCAAAAACTGGATTGCCCAACTGGAGGCGAAAGAGCGCCAACGGACGGGTATTCCCAGCCTCAAAGTCGGTTATAACGCCGTGTTCGGCTATTATCTGGAGGTCTCCAAGCCCCACCTGAACAAAATACCTGCCGACTACATCCGCAAGCAGACCCTCGCCAACGCCGAACGCTTCATCACGCCCGCCTTGAAAGAGCAGGAGGCGATCCTGATGGGCGCGGAGGAACGCATGAACGCACTCGAGTTTGAACTGTTCGTGCAAATACGAGCAGAAGTAGCCCGAAAAACCCCCGGGCTACAGTCGCTGGCGCGAGCCATCGCCGAACTCGATGTGCTGTGCGCGTTCGCCGAGAACGCCGTGCGCCACCGCTATACCCGCCCCATCGTGGATGCGGAAGACCGTATCCTTATCGAAGGCGGACGCCACCCCGTGGTCGAACGCTTTAGCGAGAACCCCTTCGTGCCCAACGGCTGCCGCCTCGACAACAGCCAACGGCTGATTATCTTGACAGGTCCCAACATGAGCGGCAAGAGCACCTACATCCGTCAAGTGGCGCTGATTACGCTCATGGCACACATCGGCAGTTTCGTGCCCGCCGACCGCGCCGAGATCGGGCTGGTCGACCGCATCTTTACGCGCGTGGGGGCGCGCGATGAACTCGCCACAGGACAGTCCACCTTTATGGTGGAGATGACCGAGACCGCCAACATCCTCAACAACGCAACGCCACGCAGTTTGGTGATTCTGGACGAGATCGGACGCGGCACCAGCACCTACGATGGCTTGGCAATCGCGTGGGCTGTCGCGGAATACCTCCACGCGATTGGCTGCAAAACGCTCTTCGCCACGCACTATCACTACCTCAACGATTTGGCGAACCGTTTGGAGGGCGTGGCGAACTATCGGGTGGCGGTGAAAGAGCAAGGCGGTCGCGTCATCTGGCTGCACAAGGTGTTGCCCGGGGGTACCGACCGTAGCTACGGCGTGCATGTGGCGCGGATGGCGGGCGTACCCCCCGAAGTCGTCGAACGCGCGGAGCAAATCCTGCGCGAGTTCGAAAAACGCGGGGTGCAAGGTGCAATTCAGTCCCCAAGCCCCGACACGCCCAGCATACGCACCCAAAAACTGCAACTCACGCTGTTCGAAGCCGCCGAGCATCCCGTGGTGGAAGCACTGCGCGAACTCGACATTACCGCGCTGACGCCTGTAGAAGCACTTATGCGACTCGACGGACTCAAACGGATGTTGCAGTCGTGAGGCTTGTTGCCCACCAGCGCCAAAAACGGTAGCCGT
>NKPV01000025.1 GCA_002254605.1 Armatimonadetes bacterium JP3_11 | reverse complement strand
GGCACAAGTACCGAGATGCGTGAGTTCTGGAAAGAGCCTCTGAGCGAGGCGCAGAAGCAGGAGCTGATCGACGCGCTGGCGCAACAGGTCGTCAAGCGCGGGCTGAGCTCGCCTGCCATCCTGTTTCTGGAACTCCATAAGCCGTTTGCCTTTATCGGTTCGCAGGCGGGGATTGTGTTCTCGCCGTTCCTGGCGCCGTTTTTTGGCTTTGATAAAGTAGATCAGTATACGCAACTACTCAGCGAGCGTGAGAACTGGGAGCGTTTAGTTGAGCGAATCGAGGAACTGGAAGAGGAAAAGCGCTCGCAAGTAGCGCGGGAGTAGGTAGAGATGACTTATCAACATGCACAAGATAACTGGTTCGCGGCAATAGTGATCGGTTTCATCACGCTGGTAGTGCTGGTGAATATACTGCGAGCGAAACTGGGCGCGCAGCTCTATATTCGGCGCATTCCGGGGCTGGACGCCATTGACGAGGCGATTGGACGCTCCACCGAGTTGGGGCGCCCTGTGACAATGATCCCCGGATTGACCACTTTCGGTGTGGTGGCGGTTCAGGCGCTCACGATTTTCAAATACATCACGCAGCAGATTGCTCGCTTCGCCACGCCGATGCGCCTGCTCACGGGCGATGCTACAGTGTTCGCTGTTGCTCAAGAAGCGATTTACGACGCCTATAACGAGGCGGGACGCCCCGACTTGTACGATGCGGACAGTATTCGCTTCCTGTCGGACCGTCAGTTCGCGTTCGCCTCGGGGGTGGCGGGCTTAATCCAGCGCGAGCGCGTCGCCGCCAGCTTTATGTTCGGCGAATTCTTCGCGGAGTCGTTGATTTTCGCGGAAACCGGCAACATGGTCGGCGCAATTCAGATTGCGGGCACAACCAGCTTCACGCAAGTACCGTTTTTTGTGGCGGCATGCGACTACACGATTATCGGCGACGAGTTCTACGCCACCAGCGCGTACCTGAGCCGTGAGCCTGTGCTGCTGGGCAGCCTTGTTGGGCAAGATATTGCCAAGTTGCTATTTGCTCTCACGGCGGTCAGCGGCGCGATTATCTCGACGATTGCAGGCGTCGATTCCCCGATTATTAAACTGCTGGGGCAGCCGGGCGGTTGGGACGCTTTCATGCAGTGGTTGCAAGGAGGTGGGCGATGAGCCTTTCCCACTTCATTGCCCAGTGGCAGCTCCCAGAGCAAGGTCGCTACCTTTACGCAACGCTGGTGGTTCTGGGGGCGTCTGTACTGATTCTGGGGCTGGCGCCTGTGTTGCAATCGTTGCCCCCACGCGGGCGACGCGCGTTGATTGTCACCGTCACTTTCTTGGCAGGGCTCTTCTTTGCCGCGGAGTTCTTTCTCCCCATCGACTGGACAGCCGTCTTCCCGAAGGACGACCCAACGCGCAACTTCCTCACGCCTGCCATTCAGCCCGCGCAGAATGTGCTGCAGATTATCGGCGCACTCGCATTGGGTCTGGGAACCTACGGATTGGTGCGCCTCCATCTGCGCAATGTGGTGCAGAAACGCACGCAGTGGGGCTACAGCGTGGTGCTGCTGGTCGCGTTCGTCACAATGGCGACCTTCAGCATCCTCAACACGCTGTCCGAAAAACAGTTGGTGACCAAGACCCCACTGCTGGAGACCGTCTTCAGCATCCTGTTTGACTATACGCTGGTGCAACTGGACGCAGCGATGTTCTCGCTGATTGCGTTTTACATCTTCTCGGCGGCGTATCGCGCGTTCCGTATTCGGTCGGTAGAAGCGAGTATCCTAATGTTCACGGCGATGGTGGTGATGATAGGCGTGGTGCCGTTGGGGGCATACATCAGTTACACGGTTCTAGGCTTACCGCAGGGACCTGCGCCTGAGAACGCCGATTGGTGGACGCGATTCCTGCATAGCGCGGGGCTGCCTACCATCGCGCATTGGATCCTTACCGCGCTGAACGCCCCCGCCCAACGCGCCATCGAGTTCGGCGTGGGGATCGGCGGGCTCGCGATGGCAATTCGGCTCTGGCTCAGCTTAGAGCGCGGCGTAACCTAAGGAGGAAAACCGATGCAAACCCAAACGATTTGGCAACGCATGCTCAGCATCGACAGGCGGTTGCTCTACCTGCTGTTGTTTGTGAACATCGTCGTGTTTCTACTCGCGCCGATACGGATGCCTGCCAGCATCTCACCGCCTGTGCAGAAGTTCTACGATGAAATCGAGAAGCTCAAACCAGGCGACCTGGTGATGATCTCATCCAATTGGAGCGCCAGCACCTTGGCGGAAAACCAGCCCCAGCTGGAAGCGGTGCTGATCCACCTGATGCGCAAAAAAGCGCGATTCACTTTTATTTCCATCGAGGCGCAGTCGCGCGACATTTCCTACCGTCTGGCACGGCGTGTCACGGAGACCACGGGGTACGAATATGGCAAAGATTGGGCGCACTTTGGCTTCGTGCCGAATCTCACCGTCGCCATCAAAGGAATGGTAAACGACCTACCGTCAACAATTAAACAGGATGTTCGCGGCACACCTATCAGCCAGCTGGAGGTTGTTAAGGGCGTTAAGTCGCTCGGACAGTACAAAATGATCATCGATGTGACGCCCTCTGGTACAGTGCCCATCTGGATTTCCTATAGTCCGAAGGGCATCCCAATTCTCTACTGTCCGACCTCCGTGATGGCAGCGGAAGCGTACACCTATCTCGATTCAGGGCAGATTAAAGGCATGATTACCGGCGCGAAGGGCGCCCAAGAGTACGAGCAACTCCTCCACATCAAAGGGTTGGGCGCGCCTTTTGCCAACGCGATTTCCTTTTCCCATGTACTGATTATTCTGTTCATTCTGCTTGGCAACTTGGCGATGTTTATGAACCGTGTCCAAGCAAGGCGGGAGGCGTAAGATGGACTGGATACTCCAGTTTTTGCCGTTGGGTACAGAGCGGATTAGCATATGGATTGGCGTGCTGTGTACGCTTGCCATCTATTCGCTGCTGTATCGTGAGAACCCGATTTACCGATTCTTCGAGCATATGTATATCGGACTGGCAGCAGGCTACTCGCTGGGACCGCTCTTTGTGGACATTATCTACCGCTACTGGATTGAGCCAATCTGGGTGCAGGGCTACTGGGCGTGGGCGTTTGTCGTGCCCTACGGGATGTATCTCTACTTTATCTTCAGCGAGCGTTATGGCTGGCTGAGCCGAATTGTGATTGGCACGCTGATTGGCGCGTCGGCAGGGCTGTTCTTCCAAGAGTTTAGTTCACGCTACCTGCCGCAACTCAATAGCACGCTCCAAAAGCCGCTCTGGGTATCGAGCGCGAACCCTGATGTCACGGGGTGGGATGTGTTCGTGAACTTTTTGTTCATCGCAATCCTGCTCTCGGTACTGACCTATTTCACCTTTTCGTACGAGCAGCGGGGCGGAGTGAAGCGCGTCGCCACCGTGGGGCGGTGGTTCCTGATGATCGGCTTGGGCGCAATTTTTGGCAACACGGTAATGGCGCGTATGGCGCTGCTGATTGGGCGAATCTACTATATTCTCAGCGACTGGTTGATGCTACCGCTGGGTGGAGGAGGTGGCTGAGGTGAGTCTCTATCGGAATCGTGTAGCGAAGTTGCAGCATGCGATGGTGCGCGAGGGCGTCGATGTGTTTTTGGCATCGACGCAGGTGAATATGCACTATTTGAGCGGCTTTTCGGAGCCGCCGCTGGAACGGCTGATGTTCCTGCTCATACCGCACGAGGGCGACCCTGTGTGGTTCGCGCCTGCGCTGAGCGCAGAAAGCACCGCCACGAACCCTGCAGGCTGGCAGACGCGCTACCTCTGGCATGATTCTGACGGACCGCACCGTGCCTTAGAAGCCTGCACCCGCGATTACGATTTAGAGACCGCCACGGTCGCTGTAGACGACGAGATGCCGGCGTCGTTCCTGCTTACTTTGCAAGAGGCGTTGCCCGCTGCGCTGTTTCGGCGTGGGGGCGAGTTAATGGGCTGCGTGCGTGCCGTCAAAGATGCCGAGGAACTGCGTTGCATGCGCGAAGCGGCGCGCCTAACCGACGACGCGCTCGCAGCAGGGCTGGAACGCTGCGTGGAAGGCTACAGTGAATGGGCGGTGGCGATTGCCATTCAGCGCGCGCTGTTCGATTCAGGTTCAAAACTCGCGTTCGGCATCCCGTTGGTGGCGGCGGGTGAGATGAGCGCGATGCCCCACCACACGACCAGCCAGCGCCCGCTCCGAAAAGGGGATGTGGTGATTATCGACTACGGCGGCGTATTTGAGGGCTACTGCAGCGACATCACGCGCGTTGCGAGTGTCGGGCGCGCCCCAGACGAAGCGAAGGCGATTTACGAAATCGTGTACGAAGCGCATATGCGCGCCCGCGAGACCGCTAAGCCCGGTGTGCCCGCTCGCGAAGTGGATGCCGCCGCACGACGAGTCATCGAAAAAGCAGGCTACGGCGACTACTTCATCCATCGCACAGGGCACGGCATTGGGCTTTCCGTGCATGAACCGCCCTACCTCGCCCAAACCTATGACGGAATTCTGGAAGTGGGGCACTGCTTCACGATTGAGCCGGGCATCTACTTGCCCGGTAAGTTCGGCGTGCGGATTGAGAATGTATACGCCATCACCGAACACGGCTGCGAGTCGCTGAACGCCGAACCACCGATGCAAATTCGGGAAATTGAGTAGCGACCTCACGGGCGGTTTGCCTCATCAAGTGCCTGAATCAGCCATTCCCAGCCTTTGCGGATGCGTGATAGCCCGCGCCGATTCCCCACGAGCCAGAGCATCAGGATAGCCTCCTGCATTAGCAGCCTCTCCAGCGTTTGCTGGGTCTCCTCTTGCCAACGCAGATGTTCCAGTGCATCGTAGCGCTCGTGCCACGCTCTGTCGGGTTGGCAGCCCAGCAAGGGCTGGAGGAGGGCGCATCCCTCGATTAGCGTGCGCAGTCGTCCGCAACGCACTGCCAGCGACTGCCCTGTGTCGTCGTGCAAGGCAGAAAACTGCTCGCGGGCAAACAGTGTCCACTGCTGCTGTGCATACGCTCTATCGTATGGTTCATCCGCGAACGACTCGATCCATCGCTGCGACAACCCAAGGATCTCGTTGGGGGCACAGCGGCTGAGCCACTCGTGCCAGAACTGCTGGATTTTATTGATGTGCGCCTCTGCCTGTTGCGTGATGCGCAAAAGAGCGCGTTGTACACCCGCGCGGCACTCTTGAGGCGGGGTAAGCATCCTAATCCACTCAATCGTCTGCAGGAGGTCGCGTTGCTTATTTAGGGCGCGCAGGAGCCGACGCAGTCGCCGCTTCCAGAATGCGACCCGCGTCTTGGGATAGCACGCGCGAAACAGCGTGAGGCAGGTTTGTAGTTGGTGTGCTGTACTGAGCGCGCGCTCGACGGAGTCCCGGTTATCGCCAGCGAGCGCACCCATCTGCTCTTGTAGCGCCTGAACTGCTTCGCAGGTGCGCCGCGCGCCATAAGCGCAGTAGCCCTCCTTGCGCATAAGGAAAGTGTACCTGCTGGTAGGGTACACTTTGCGGGGGACGAAAACCGATGCAGAAGAGGGTTTTGGGATGCGCTGTTGCGCTCGCCAGTGTAGTCATCTGTGCGGGTGCGGGTTGGGTTATTGCAGGCACACGAGTCAAGGCAAGCCCTACGGGAACCGAGCGCGTTTTTACTGTCGAACGCGGCGAAATCACGGTGGAGGTTAGCGAGTCGGGTGCAGTGGAGCCGGTGCGCGTGGTGGAAATCAAGTCGCGCGTGCCGGGACGAATCGAGTCGCTGCTGGTCGACGAAGGCGCGGTGGTGGAGCAAGGGCAGTTGCTGGCGCGTATCGACCCGCGCGAAATCAAGCAGCAAGTTGAGCAAGGTAGCGCGCAGGTCGAGTCGACGCAGGCGAACGCTGAGCGTGCGCGTATCGCGTTAGAGATTCAAGCGCAGCAGGCGCGACTGCAACTGCAGCAGGCGCAAATCCGTTATGAGCAGGCGCAACGCGAAGCCGCAACGCAGCCGACCCTCACGCAAGCCGCGCTCAAAAACGCCGAGAACGCTCTCAAAACCGCTCAGGAGAACTTGCGCATGCTACGCGCGGTGAAGCACCCGCAGGAGCGCGTGGAGGTCGCCAACGCGGTGCGCGACGCCGAAACGCGCCTGCAAGAGGCGCAACGAAACTTCGAGCGCCTTCAGAACCTGCTGGAGAAGGGCTATGTCTCGCGGCAGCAGGTGGATGCGGCGCAAACGCAGCGCATCATCGCCGAGAGCCAACTGCGCAACCTACAACAGCGACAGCAGCAACTCGCGCAGCAGCACGCCATCGAGCTGGAAAACGCTCAAGCGCAAGTCGAATCCGCGCAGGCGGAACTGGAGCGCGCCCGCGCCAGCACAGTGCAAGATGAGCTCAAACGCAAAGCCCTCGAAGCCGCGCGCACCGAACTGGAGAACGCGCGTCTGCGCCTGCGCGAAATCGAAATGCGCCAACTTGAACTGAAGCAGGCGCGCGCTGCCGAAAAGCAAGCCATAAGCCAGTTCCAGAACCTGATGATTCAGCTCTCCGAGACCGATGTGCGCGCCCCCATCCGAGGCGTCGTGACCCGTCGCTATCGTGAGGTGGGCGAACTCGTGATGTCGGGTACGACCGGCTTCGGAGAGGGAACTCCCATTTTGCAAGTGGCAGACCTGTCGCAAATGCGCGTGAAACTGAACCTGAACGAGCTCGATGTCGCCAAAGTGCGGGTGGGCATGCCCGTTGAAATCACGGTCGATGCACTGCCTGGGCACGCCTTTCGGGGTACTGTGCGCAAAATCGCGCCTGCGGCGCAAAACAGCGGACAGAACACCGCTCTCGGCGTGGTGAAGTTCGCCGTTGAGGTCTATCTAAGCCAAACCGACAACGCCCTGCGCCCCGGCATGACCGCACGCTGCCGAATCATCACAGCACGAAAACCGAACGCTTTACGGCTGCCCCTGGAAGCCATCGGTAAGGAGGGCGACAAAGAGTATGTACTGCGTATCGTGCCCAACCAAACGGAACCGAACGGCAAGCCGAAGACCGAGAAAGTGTTCGTCAAGGTGGGGCTGCGCAGCGCGAGCTATGCCGAAATCGTAGACGGGCTACACGAGGGCGACCAAGTGCAGAAACCCCCGTTCACAGGTCCGCAACGGCGACGGTTTGAAATTCGCGAAGGCGACGATAGAGAAGAGCGACGCTAATCAGAGGTATCATTAAAAGAGGGTTCCCTATGGCGTTTACAGTACGAGACTTTGAGGACTTGCTACGCATTTTGGAGGAGAAGCCGGAATGGCAGCAGCGGATGCGCCAGGCAATTCTGACACGCGAGTTGCTTGAGCTGCCCGCACGGTTCGAGCAGCTGGTCGAGATGGTCAAAGAACTGGTGGAGGCGCAGCGGCGCACGGACGCGCGTGTGGAGGCTCTGGCTGTGCAAGTGGCGGAACTGGTGGAGGCGCAGCAGCGCACCGATGCCCGCGTGGACGAACTGGCAGGAATCGTGCAGGAACTGGTACAAATCTCCCGTGATGCCTTGCGCCGTCTGGAGCGACTGGAAAACTGGCAGCAAGGCGAAACTGGCAGGCGCGAAGGTGAGCGGTACGAGCGCGAGATTGTGGCGCGTGCGCCGGCTCTCTTTTACGGTGGAACTGGCGGCGGTAAGGGAGAACCGCATGTGCGCGAGCAAGTGGGACGCTGGCTGACGCCCCTCTTCCGACAAGGAATTGATATCGACCCCCAAAACGATCCGCTGCTTGCCGACCTCATTTGGTGGAAAGGTGACCGTGTGATGGTGGTGGAGGTCGGTCTCAAGCTCGGTGTGAACGATGTGCGCCGCGCGAAGGCGCGCGCGCAAACGCTACGCCAAGTGGGAGTCGATGCGACCCCCGTCGTGATTGGCGAGGAATGGGGCACACCCGATACCGAAGCCACCGCTCAACAGGAAGGTGTCGAGTGGTATGTGCGCGGTGGGCTGTCGATGGGCTTTCTGGAGTTCCGCAAACTGCCCGACGGCTACGAGGCAAACTAATGCGTCAGCACGAACTGATTATCATCGGCGCAGGACCGATCGGCTTGGCGGCAGCCATCGAAGCGAAGCGTGCAGGGCTGGATTTCGTGGTTCTGGAAGCGGGCGCACTGTGTCAATCGCTCATAGAGTACCCCATCGGAATGCGTTTCTACTCTCCCGCAGATGAACTGGCGATTGGCGGCTACCCGTTTCCCACCCCGCATGATGAGAAGCCCAGTCGCGAGATGGCGCTGAACTATTACCGCAAAGTCGCCTCGGCAGAGAACCTGCCTGTCCGAACCTACGAGCGTGTGGAACGAATTGAACGACGCTCAGACAGCTTTTTGCTCCATACGGCACGCCTTCCCCACGGAACACCTACCTGGTACGAGGCGCGCTGTGTTCTGGTCTGTACAGGAATCTGGGGTAAGGAGCGACGCCTCACGGTGGAGGGCGCGACTCTTCCCCATGTGCTGACGCGCTATGACGAACCCATCCGATTTTGGCGCAAGCGCGTGCTGATTGTCGGCTCGGGCAATTCGGCAGGGGAAGCGGCGATTCGGTTGGCAGATAGCGACGCACGGGTCTGGCTCGCCGTCGAACCGCCCACACTGGAACAGTGCAAATTCCGTCCTTTCATTTTGCGCGAGATTCTGCTGCGCGTGGAGGAGGGGCGAATCACACCCCTCACAGAGACGCATATCCTCCGAATCCTGCCCGAATGTGCCGATTTACGCTGCGCTCAGGGCGTGGAGAGCCTCCCTGTGGATTTCGTGCTGACCCTGATTGGACTGGAGCCTGACCCGACTCTGCTCGCGCCGCTGGGAGTTCCATTCGGCGCGGACGGCAAGCCCCAACACGACCCCGAAACCTATGAGACAGTTATTCCGGGGCTGTTTGTAGGGGGCGCCCTGTCGCAGGATGGCTTCATCTATGTAGCGCGGGAACGGGTTCGGCAGGCAATCGCGTCGGTTCGGGAGCGCGTTCGGGCAGAGTGATGTGCGTCTTTAGCGTACAGACTCGCGTATGGGGAGTGTGTTTGTCGGTACAATAATAAATAGCACGGCGAGGTTGGGATTATGCGACAGGGCAATTGCAGTTGGGTGCGGAAGCAAAAGTGGCGGTATCTGGATAAGACGCTCCCCGCTTCGTTGCAGCAGCGAGTGGAAGCGCACCTTGCGGTCTGCATTCCCTGTCGTGCGGAGTTCGCGCAAGCGCAGGAGGCGATGGACGCTCTCATCGCAGGTAAATCTCTCACACCCGAACAACGGCGTGCGCTCCAGCGTTCGAGGACGCGGCTCTCCTTGAGCAAAATTGCCGCGATAGGGATCGCAGCGTTGCTTGTCGGCGCGGGTATCTATTTATGGCGCGTGCAGGGGGATGTACTCTTGGCGCGTTTGAACCAGCGCGGAGTGGAGTCGACCACGCTGACAACGCCCACGCTCACGGCTTCGCCTACGGCTGCTGAACCGTCAACTCCCCTTGTGGTGATTCCCCCATCAGAAGCGACGATGTCGCCCGTCGCCGAGCCGCGCGCGCTGGAAACACCGCCCAAGCCCGCTGGAACGGAAGCGCGAGCCAAATCACCTACGACGAATTCGCGCCCGCGTCTGTCGTCGCCCCCAAAACGCTCCAATGCGACATTCATGAAGCCCAAATCCACGCCCCAGCCTGCGGAAGGCGTCGTAGAGGTGTACGACGAGGCTGGCAATCTCATCAAGCGCGAACGGATTGGAGGCAAAGAATGATTTGGCAGGCTCAGGAGATTCTGATCACGCTGGAGGCGCGTGGTGAAGATGCGCGTGAGGTGTTCGCGAACCTTTTTGCGCAAGCGAAGGTCAACTTTGTGCTTCAGGTCGATGTTCAGCGTCCTGTTTACCTGACGCTGCGTGAGACGCCGTTTACAAAGGCGTTGCAACTGCTGTGCGCGGCGACGAACACGCGCTACAGTGTGCGCGACGGCGTCTACTACATCGCGCCGTTGGCGAGCGCGCCCCCCCCAGTACGGGTTCAGGAAAATCGCCTGCGCACGGTGAATCTTGTGGGAACGGGAATGCCCTTACGCAGCGTCGCGGAAGAGATTGCCCGACAGACGGGGGTCAAGGTGGAGGTTGCACCCGACGCGCCGAACCTGCGGTTCAACCTGAACCTGTCAGGTGTGGCGGTGGAGCAAGCGCTGGATGCGCTATGTTCTGGCACGGGGTTGCGCTGGCAGAAGACGGAGAACGGCTATCGGATTGCTCCAACCAGCCCGCCGCAGGCACGCGTTGCTCAGACGCCTGCGCAGCAGCCCTCCACTCTGCGCAGTGCGCCTACCAACCCGCGCCCTGCGCCCAGTCGTGCAGTCTCGCCCGATCAGCCCCTGCGCTGTCCCAAATGTCGCTATGTACTGCAACTCGACTGGCGCTACTGTCCCGTTTGTGGCGCGTTCGTGAAACATTTGACCGATAAAGCCAAACGCGAGCTGGAGCAGAAACCGCGATGAACTGTTTTTTGCACCCGCACACGCCCGCTATAGCGCACTGTGAGGACTGTGGTCAGCCCGTGTGTGAGGTGTGCCATGTACGAATCAACGGCAAGCCGTATTGCGAGCACTGTGCGGTGAACCGTCATCCGCAGAGTCCGCTCTGGGCGGGGGTGTTCAGTTTTTTCGTGCCCGGATTAGGACAGATTTATAATGGCGATTGGGTGAAAGGGGTGGTCATCTTCCTGACGGGGTGGTTGATTCTGCCTTGGCTGTATGGCGTGGTGGATGCTGTGGTTGTGGCGCAGGCGATTGCGCAGGGCGAGCGCGAGGCGGCGACCGTGCCGCCAGGGTATCTCGTGCTGGGACTGAAAATCGGCATGTTGGGGCTAAGCTGCCTCTATCTGTCGCTGATGTGGGCGGTTGTCAGCTTTGTATTGACGCTGGATGGTCTCTCGTCGGCGCAACCGTAAGGCGTTGGATTGCCCACTCCGCCGCTTCGCGCAAGACGGGGTCTTCGTGGTTCAAGAATCGCTCGATGAGGGAGCGCAGGGCGGGGTCGCGTTTGTTGCCTGCCACAATCAGCGCATTGCGCACCAGTCCGCGCCACTTGGTGCGTTTGATCGCGCTGCCCCGAAACCGCTCGGCGAACTCCGCTTCGTCCATCTGCAGGATTTCGGTGAGTGTTGGCAGGGGGCGGGGTTGCAAGCGTGGCTCGGTCGTCGGCTGGGCGCGCAGCGGCTGATGGGCACGCGGACGGTTGAACGGACACACCTCTTGGCAAATGTCGCACCCGAACAGCCATTCACCTATCGCCGCGCGATACTCCGTGGGGATCGAGTCGCGTCGCTCGATGGTCAGGTAGCTGATGCACCTGCGGGCGTCGAGCCGATACGGTTCCACCAGAGCGCCGGTTGGGCAGGCGTCTATGCACAGGCGACATGTACCGCACCCCCCTTGGGCGGGCGAGTCGTACTCCAGTTCCAGCGTCAGCAACAGCACTCCCAAAAAGAAGTACGAGCCTCGATGGGTGTTAATCAGGCAGGTGTTTTTGCCATACCAGCCCAGCCCTGCCAGCAAGGCGAGGTCGCGCTCCAGCACAGGCGCCGAATCGACGCACACGCGCCCTTGGGCGGACGGCTCTATCGCTTGGAGGGATCCCAGAAGCGTCTCCAGCTTTTCGCGAATGATGGCGTGGTAGTCATCCCCAAGAGCATAGCGGGCGATTCGGTAATCCGTGTTAGGGAGTTCCGCAGGGGCGTAGTTCAGTCCGACGACGAGTGCGCTGCGTGCATCAGGTAGGAGCTCCGCAGGATTGATGCGCAGGTGCGCCGTGCGCTCCAAGTATTCCATCGTTCCCGCATAGCCTTGTGCCAACCAGAGCAGGAACGAATCGGCGTGCGGCGGCGACTGCACCGGCGCGACCCCCACCAGATCGAACCCCAACGCACGAGCATACTGCTTGAGCCACTCCGTCAGTCCCATTCGTGACTTGAACCGTTTTATCGAGCCCTCGACCGAGTTCCGCGCGCAGCTCGGAATGACGCAGCGTCTGTTTATAATCTGTCATTCCGAGCAGACGCGAGGAATCGCGCCTCCAGCAACCTGTGAGGCAGATCGGTTTACGCTTCCCACAGGAACGGCTGTTCGTCTGTGAGTACGCGCGCCTTGCTAATCACATCGCGTAGGTAGGGTGGGATGCCGAACATGCCGTAGTGTGTGCCGGGGTCATAATAGCGCAAGCCCTTCACCTGCCGCTGCTCGATGCGTCGGGCAATCTCTTCGCGCGGGATCTCCAGCGGGTCGTGCTTCTTGGACGCCAGAATAAAGCCCCACGGCAACATAAACGACGCCACGAAGCACCAGTACGGACGCACGATGGGGAACACCTCTTGCAGCGTGCGCGCGATGCAGCCGTATAGGTACGGGTAGAGCGGGTCGCCTGCCCCCGATTGCACTGTTAGCACGCCGTCGTCTGTCAGCGCGTCATAAATCATCTGATAGAACTCGCGCGTGAACAGGTATTGCGACGGACCTGCCTCCAGTGGGTCGGTCAGGTCGGACACGATGACATCGAAGTGGTTCTGGTATTGCGGAATAATTTTGCGAGCGTCGTCGAAAATTATGGTAGAGCGGGGGTCTTTAAATGCGCCCTGGTGCCATTCGGGCAGCCACTCGTCGCACATGCGCACGAGTTCCTCGTCGATGTCCACCATGACGGCTTCCTGCACGGTGTTGTGGCGGAGCGCCTCGCGCAGGGTTGCTCCCTCGCCGCCCCCTGCCACCAGCACGCGTTTCGGGTTCGGATGGGTGAACATCCCTGGCTGCACCATCGGCTCGTGGAACATATACTCGTCCAGCAACGCCGACTGGATTTTCTTATCTAAAAACAGCGCTTTACCGTAGCCTTCCAGCTCCACGACCCACGCATCCTGAAATTTTGTGCGGGTCATGTGCATCACATGCTTGACGCGATAGGTGTACATTACCGCGTCGGTGTGGGTCTCCGATAGAATCAGACCGCCGCATACATGGTGTGCTGCTGCCATTCATTAGCCTCCTCATTTAGTGTATTTTTGCCAGCTCTGCCTTCAAGATGTTGATGTAATCGATATTTTCTGGGTCTACTTGATTGAGGAACGCGAGGTAGAGGCTCACGAAGTCGCCGAAGTAGGTCAGGTGCATGAGGCGTTCGAGTTGCGAGGCGCCTTCGGCAGTGAGTTCGTGCCAATCCGCGCGTTCGCCCACGAGTCGGCGCGTGACCTCGATGCGGGTTCGGATTTTCGCGCTTTCGTCGGGGTCGCGTAACACCACCACGCTCCAGTTGTTTGCCTGCTCGGACGCCTTGACCCAGCCGAGAATCTCGTTGTGGTTCAGTTCGGGGAAGGTGTAGGCGAAAGCGTGTTGCTTGGCGTTCTCGTTGATTTGCCCTTTCCAGCGCAGAGCGACCGTTGCGCGCGCGCCGCCTGAGCCGTAAATGAGTGGGATCCGTCCGTGCAACGCTTGCGCGAGCTGTTTGGCGGGGTTCTGCTCGAAGGGGACATCCGGTTGCAGCGCGGCGCGGGTTTGCACGAGGCGAGTGAGCATCTGGGTGTAGGGCTGGCTCAGGTCGGGCAGTAAGCCCAGTCGCTCTGCGAGGCGCATCAGCGGGATAAAGAGGTAGCCCAGTGCGGTGCGCGGGGGCTGACCGCCGGGCACCTGCATGTGAGGGACTCCGTCGGCGAGGGCGCGCTGCTGCAGCTCGCCGCCGCTGGAAATAGTGAAGATTATGGCGCCGCGCTCGTGAGCCTGATGATAGCACGCGAGCGTCTCTTCCGTGTTGCCGGAGTAGCTCACGGCGAATACGAGGGTCTGCGCGTCCACGCTGTGGGGCAGTTGGTAATCGCGAATGACCTGCACGGGGAGGTCGCCATACTCTTCGAACAGGGCACGCAGATAGTCGCCTCCTATCGCCGAGCCGCCCATCCCGCACACGATGACCTGGCGCGGCGCACGGGGCAGGCTGGGTAACGATGCCTCACTGGCGATTTGCATCGCACGCTCACACTGGTTAGGGAAGTCCAGCGTGAGCGTCATCATCCCGTGCGGGTCTCGCTGAGCCAATAGTCCGTGTTCGTCTAAGGGGTGCATCGCTCTGCCTCGTTAGGATGCCACATAGGGCAGCAATGCGAGTTCACGCGCTCGTTTGATAGCCAACGCGAGTCGCCGCTGGCACTTCGCGCACAGGTGGGTCTGGCGGCGCGGCAAAATTTTGCCCCGTTCGGGGGTCGTGTAGCGCCGCAGGGTCGCCACATCCTTGTAGTCGAAGTAGCCATCGGCTGGGCAGGCATTACGACGGCGGCGACGCACCACACGCCGCTTGCCTAACTCCAACTCCTCATCGTCTTTCTTTGTCAATTCCAAGCGTTCTGTCGCCATCAGTTTACCTCCTTAGCGGAATGGGTCTTCGTCAATATCCTCCAAATCTTCTAGGGCGTAGTCTATGTCGTTGTAGTCATTAGGGAACTCAGATTCTGGGGTAGGGGCGGGTGCAGCAGGTGGGGCAGCGGGTTGTACGGTGCGCGGAGCCGCAGCAGGCGCCGTAGGCGCCATCGGCTCCGTGTACTCGCGTGGGGGTGTTTCGGTGTCGCGCGCCCGTTCCAGAAAACGCACCGTGTCTGCGACCACCTCGAAGACTTTGCGCGTGGTGCCTTCGCGATCGGTGTAGGTGCGACTCTGCATTTTGCCCTCTACCAGTACCAGTCGCCCTTTGGTCATATAGTTCGCCACGGTATCCGCCAGTTGACGGAACGCAACGATATCGAAGAAATCCGCTTGACGCTCCTCGCCTGCGCGTCCGCCTCGGTCTACTGCCAGCGTGAAGCGCACAACAGATATCCCATCGGGCGTTGTGCGCAGTTCGGGGTCGCGCGTCAACCGTCCGACCAGTATGATTCGGTTAAAGTTCATAGCACCCTCCCTTTACGAGGATTTGGCGAACTCCTCCGGCTCCATGCGGAAGGTGCGGTAGCGGATGACATCCTCGTTGATTTTGAGGATGCGGTTCAGCTCCTCGGCGGCTTTGGGCTGCCCTTCGTAGCGGAACAGGAGGTAGACGCCCTCCTTGTGTTTTTTGATTTCGTAAGCGAGTTTGCGCTTATCCCACACGCGCGCGGTATGCACTTTGGCGCCGAGGTTTTCCAGCACGCTGCGCGCGCGGTCGATAATCGCGTTCACCTGCTCCTCTTCCAAGGTTGCAGGCACGATTGCCATCGTTTCGTAGTAGCGTGGATGCTCCATCATTACCCTCCTCTGGACCTTTGGTTTTTTCGGGGCTTCGCGCGGCGAAGCCAGAAGGGTCCGCGATGGGGTGTATTATACCCACTCATGGTGTCAAAGCAAGCGCGGCGTCGGCGCACGCAATAGCCGTAAAGCGTTCCCCACGACCGAGACGGAGCTGAGGCTCATCGCCAGGGCGGCGATTATCGGGTTCAGGTAGCCGAGCGCCGCCAGTGGGATGCCCAGCGTATTGTAGACGAATGCGAAGAAGAGGTTCTGTTGCACGACGCGATAGATGGCTTGCGCCACCTGCAGCGCGCTCAGCAGGGTACGCAGGTCGGTGTTCAGCAGGATGAGGTCGGCGTTCTCTGCGGCGAGTTGGGTTCCTGTGGCGACGGCGATCCCCAAATCGGCTTGGGCGAGCGCAGGAGCGTCGTTGACGCCGTCGCCTACGAACGCTACCCGTCGTCCCTCCGCTTGGAGCTGGCGTACGAGCGCGGCTTTGTCGGTCGGCGACTGCGCGGCGCGCCACTCCTTTATCCCCACGCGTTGCGCAAACGCCTGCACCGCCTCGGCGCGATCGCCGGAGCAGAGGACAAGATGCAGCCCTGCCTCGTGCAACGCCTCCAGCGTCGCGGCGACTTTGGGCAGAGGGGCGTCGGTGAACTCGAACCGTGCTACGATGCGCCCATCCACGGCAAGCAGCACGGGCGCGTTCGACGCCTTGTCGGATTCGATGCCGTGTTCCTGCAGGAAGCGTGGACTGCCAATTATCAGCGAGCGGTTGCCCTCTTTGCCTCGCACCCCGCCTCCTGCCACCACTTCTACCGTGTTCATCGGCGTAGGTTCTATCCCGCGCTCTTGTGCGGCGTGCAGAATCGCCTCTGCCAGTGGGTGGCGTACGGCTTGCTCCAATCCCGCTGCGAGTCGCAACGCTTCTTCTTCGGGGATGCCCTCTGTGTGGATGCGTACCAGGCGTGGTTTGCCCAGCGTCAGCGTGCCCGTTTTATCTAAAACCAGTGTATCGATGCGACGCACCCGCTCTAACGCCTCAAATCCGCGTATCAGCACGCCTGCCCGTGCGGCGCGTGTGGCGCCCGTCATCATCGCGATCGGCACGGCAAGCCCTAACGCGCAGGGGCAGGCGATGACCAGCACGCTCACGGCAGGCACAAGCGCAGCTGCAAAATCACGCGTGGCGAGATACCACCCCCCCAGCGTCAGCAGCGCGATCCCCACCACGATAGGCACGAACACCGCCGCAATCTGGTCGGCAAGTCGCTGGATGCTTGCTTTCTGTGCTTGGGCGTGTGCCACCGCGTGGGCGATTTGGGCGAGCATCGTCGCGGCACCTACTGCCTGCGCCTGAATCTGAATCATGCCGTCGGTCAGCAATGCACCGCTCAGAACTCGGTCGCCGACGGTGCGCTCTTGAGGGAGCGACTCGCCCGTGAGTGGCGATTCATCGACCCAGCCGCGCCCTTCCAGCACCACACCGTCGACAGGGATACGGTCGCCTGTGCGCACCAGCAGACGGTCGCCAGCGCGCACTTGGCGGAGCGGTACAGGTTCGTAGGTGGTTCCGTTCCAGCGCAGCGTCTCATGGGGCAGCAAATGCCACAACGATTCAAGGGCACGCTTTGCTTGCCCGCGCGCCCGCGCCTCTAAGGTGCGCCCCAGCAAGACCAGCGTGATAATCACAGCGGAGGTTTCGTAATACATGTGGTGCGTGTGCCCCTGAAGCGTCAGCGCGAGGCTGTAGAAAAACGCCGACAGCGTGCCCAGCAGCACCAACACTTCCATATTGGCGGCGCCGTGCCGCAACGCTGCCCACGCCGACCGATAGAGCGGCAACGCCACGCCAAATTGCACAGGCGCCGTGAGCGCGAGCAGTATCCAGCCTTGGTATGGCAAGGGATGCGGCAGAAACATGCTCATCGTCACGATTGGGATTGTGAGCGCGAGGCTAATCCACAGACGCCGTAGCAGGCTCTGTGTGGTCTCGTCTGAAGCGGGGGATTCGGAGGTGATTGGCTCTGCATCGTAGCCTGCCTTGCGCACGGCGTCGATGAGTGTTGAGATCTCCACAGGCTGCGCAGTTTCGATTTCGGCGGTCTCGGTTGCAAGGTTCACGATCGCCTGCTGAACGCCTGATGCATGTTGCAGTACTTTCTCCACTCGGCGCACGCACGCTGCGCAGGTCATGCCTTTGATTTTGAGGCGTTGGGTGGGCATCGAGGGCAATTGTACCTATTGCGAGAGAAATTTCGATGGGGCTCCAGCCGATTTACGGCGTCTTGGGGTGCATCGCCGCCTGTACCAGTGTGTCGATAAGCCTGACCATGCGGGTGAAGTAGTCGTACTCGGAGTTAGGAGTTTCCAGCGTGTCGGCGATGACAAGGGGCGCTCCGAGTATCCGCGCGACGGTCGCGCCGACTGGCGAGGGTTCGTGGGCAAGCACCATTCCGACGCCTGCGCGTCGCCCTTGCTCGACGGCGGTGCGTAGGTGTTGCAGGCTGGGAGGTCGCTCGTGGTCGGGCAGCAGGCTGCCCAGCGAGCGCATACCGAGCGATTGCGTGAGGGGCAAGTACGCATCGTGGAGGGCGAGGTACGCTTTCCCTTGCACGACGCTACGCGCTTCACGCAGGCGCATCTGGAGTTGACGAAATAGCAGTTGGGTTCGCGCCCACGCCTGTCGTTGTGCTGCGCCTCCGAAGCCGTCCGTCTCTGCCCAGCGCAGGATTTGGGCACAGCACTGTCGCGCATAGCCTAAGTCCAACCAGATGTGCCGATTGGCTGGCTGGGGATGGAGATAATCTATTAATGAGTTGATAGGCACGCGATTTTGCACGGCACGTTGCAGCGCGGGCAAATAGCCTTCCAGCCCGCCGCCAATCGCCACCACGCGCTTTGAGCGCAACGCTTGTTGCACCATTCGCACGGTGAGCGGTGTTTCGTGGGCGTCCGCATTGCGCGGTTGAATCAGCGTAACGGGCAGTTCCAGCGTCCGAATCCAGTCGGCGATTACGGCGAGCGTCGCAGCGTACATCGCTTAGCCCTCGCGCATCTGTGGGAAGAAAATCACCTCGCGAATCGAATCGGCACCAGTGAGCAGCATCGCCATACGGTCGATCCCGATGCCTAAGCCGCCTGTAGGAGGCATGCCGTACTCCATCGCGAGGAGGAAGTCCTCGTCGAAGGGATGTGCTTCCTCGTCGCCTGCCTGGCGCAGTGCGTACTGCTGTTCGAATCGCTCCCGTTGCTCCAGTGGGTCGTTCAGTTCGGAGAAGGCGTTGGCGACCTCTTTCCCGAAGATATATCCCTCGAAACGCCGCGTGAAGCGTGGGTTGTCGGGCTCGCGCTTCGCTAACGGCGAGGTATCGATCGGAAAGCCGTACACAAAGGTCGGCTGCTGCAGATGCTCCGCAACGCACTTCTCCAGTACCTTTTCGATAATCCCGCCGACAGTGTCTTTGCGCTCTACAGAGATTCCGACCTTCTCGGCAGCGTGCGCGGCGCGTTCCAGCGTTTCGAAGTCGGATTCGGTGAGCCCCGTATGTTCCCGAATTGCGTCCATCAGGCGAACGCGCCCCCACGGCTGGGCAAAGTCCACCTGCACGCCGTGCATTTCGAACACCGTTGTCCCGAACACGCGCTCCGCGACATGGCGAAAGAGTTCCTCGACCAAGCTCATAATATCTTCGAGGTTCGCATACGCCTGATAGAGTTCGAGCATGGTGAATTCGGGGTTGTGGCGGGTGGAGATGCCTTCGTTGCGGAACACGCGCCCGATTTCGTACACGCGATCGATTCCGCCGATGAGCAATCGCTTGAGGTAGAGCTCCAGCGCGATACGCAGTTGGAACTCGCGGTTCAGGGCGTTGTGGTGGGTGATGAACGGGCGCGCGGCAGCGCCGCCTGCCATCGGTTGGAGCACGGGCGTCTCCACCTCCAGAAAGCCTCGCTCATCCAGAAAGCGCCGGATTTCGCGCACCATACGGCAACGCGCGATGAGCCGCCGACGCGAGTCGGGGTTGACCAGCAGGTCTAAATAGCGCTGGCGATAGCGCTGTTCCACATCGTGCAGTTCGTACCAGCGTTGCTCACCCTTCTCTTTGGGGAACGGCACAGGGCGGATCGCTTTCGCCAACATCACGAATGACTGCCCATGCACCGTGACCTCGCCCGTGCGCGTTTTGAACACGAAGCCCTGCACACCCACATAGTCGCCCAGGTCCCAGAGGTCGATCAGGTCATAGCGCTCGCCTTGCTCGTCCGCTTTGAGATAGATTTGCAGTTTGCCGGTGCTGTCCATCAGGTGTGCGAAGGTCGCCTTACCCATCTTACGGAGGGACACGATGCGCCCTGCGATCGAGACCGTTTTGCCTTCCAGTTGCTCGTAGTCGTCGTGGATGGTTTGCAGGGCGTGGGTGATTTCGTAGCGTTCGATGGCGAAGGGGTCTAAGCCCAGCGCACGCAGTTGTTCCAGTTTCTGCAGGCGGATTTTCACCAGCTGGTTCTCTTCCTCAAGCGTGTGGTGGGTTGGCTCGTGCATAGCGGGAATTGTACCCTAAAGCGCCTCGCCCTGCTTGGTAGGGCAGAGGAGGTTGGCTTTACTCCCCTGCCATGTTGCGCTCCTCGATCTTGAGCGATTATTCCAGCGTGGTCTGGATGGCTGCGATGACGCGCGGTAGGTCGGGCAGCACCGCGTACTCCAGCTCGGGGCAGAATGGGATATGCACATCGTAGCGGGCGACCAACTGTGGCGGCGCCAGCAACAGGTTGAACCGCTCGGGCACGCTGGTCATCTCCGTGATAATCGCCTGTCCGAAGCCACAGGTGCGGTTATCCTCGTGAATCACGACCAGACGCCCGGTTTTGGCGAGTGATTGCTCGATAGTCTCCCAATCGCAGGGAACCAAGGTGCGCAGGTCGATAATCTCCAGCGAGACGCCTTGCTGTGCGAAATGCTCGGCGGCTTGGAACGCCAGTTCGAGCGTGTTGCCCCATGCGACGACGGTGACATCGGTGCCTTCGCGTCGGATGGCGGCTTTGCCGAACGGGATGGCGCGATACGCCTCCACGGGCTGACGCACACGGAAAATGTGCTTGGGGATGAGAAGCAGGGTCGGGTCGTCGTCTTGAATCGCCGCCCAGAACAGCCCTGCGATGTCTTCGGGGGTGCTGGGGATGGCGATACGCAGTCCGGGCGTGTGTGCCCACCAGCCATCGTTGCTCTGGCTATGCCACATGCCGCCCGCAGGCAGGTACGCGCCGTAGGGTGAGTAAATCACCATCGGGCATTTCCATTCGCCTTTGCTGCGCCAGCGCAGGGTGGCGATTTGCGAGACCAGCTGATGGAAGCCCGGTGTGATGAAATCGATAAACTGAATCTCGAACACGGGGCGATAGCCCATCGCCGCCAAGCCGACCGCCGTGCCCACGATGGTCGCCTCTGCCAGCGGCGAGTTGCGCACGCGGTCAGGGTATTTGCTGCTTAGCCCCTTCGTGAAGCCGAACACGCCGCCCTTCGGATCTTCAATATCCTCGCCAAACACGATGATGTTGTCGAAGGTCTCCATCGCGGCGTGGAAGGTGCGGTTGAACGCCGCCACCATCGTGGTCGGTTCACTTTCTGCCTCCAGTGGGAGCGGCTTATAGGCAGAGGGGGGCTCGCCGTACAGGTGATCCAGCACATGCGCCGGGTCGGGCAGGGGCACGCGCTCCACCTCTTGATAAATCGCGTCCACCTCTTTTACAATGTCTGCCTGCATCTGTTCATATTGCGCTTGCGTAAGTTCTCCTTCAGCAATTAGTTGCTCTGCGAACAGGCGGATGGGGTCGCGTTCGAACATTGCTTCAATCTCTTCGGCGGGGCGATACACACGATGGTCGTCCGCGCTGGTGTGCGAACTCAAACGGTCAATCTCGCACCAGAGGATTGTGGGTCCGCCGCCTGCACGCGCTTTTTGGATGGCTGCGCCCGATTTTTCGTAGACCTCCTGCGCATAGCGTCCGTTCACATAAGTGATGAGCTGTTCGTCGAAGATATGCAAGCGCATCGGCAGCATGTGGCGCGTGGGGGTGCTAATGCCGTACTGGTTATCTTCCACCACGAATACGATGGGCAGTTTCTCTTGCACGGCGTAGCACACGGCTTCGTAGAATTCGCCCTGTCGTGTGGCGGCGTCGCCGATGCTGCACACCACCACGCGGTCGTCGCCTGCGAGTTTGACGCCCCACGCGGCGCCGGCGGCGGGCAGACACTGCGCGCCGGTCGGGGTGGCGACAGAGAACACATTCAACGCTTTGGAGGAATAGTGCGCAGGCATATTGCGTCCTTCCGAGCTGGAGCCAGCACGCGCCATAAAGTCGAGTGCAATCTCGCGGGTGGTCATTCCGCGTGCCAGCATCAACGCGCGGTCGCGGTAGGTGGGGAATAGGTAGTCATCAGGGCGCAGGTGGTAGGCAATCGCGGCGATCGCCTCGTGCCCCATGCCGGGCACCTGAAACCAGCCTTTGCCCTGCCGCATGAGGATTCCCTCGCGGCGGTCGCCCTCCCGCGATAGCATCATTATGCGCAACAACTCCAATTTCGGGAAACTTGCTCGTTCGACGGTCGTTGGCTTCATTGCCTCATTGCCTCCTATCCTAAATCGCGCCTGCGCAGAAAGCAGGCTGGGGGGATTATACCTGTTTTGGGATAGCCGAAGCGGGTATAACATCTCCGATATGGAGATTTACACCGTTACCCTCATTCGTGGCGACGGGATCGGTCCGGAAATCGCCGAGTCCGTGGTGGAGATTTTCGCGGCTGCGGAGGTTCCCATCCGATGGGAGGAAGCCTATGCGGGGCTGGCGTGTTTGGAACAGTATGGCACGCCCATCCCCGAAGCGACGCTGGAGTCGATTCGGCGTAATCGCGTCGCACTCAAAGGACCGACCACCACGCCGGTGGGTGGGGGACACCGCAGTATCAATGTCGCTATTCGGAAGGCGTTCGAATTATTCGCGAATGTGCGCCCTGCGCGCTCCATTCCCGGCGTGCAGACTCGCTATAACGACATCGACCTGATTCTGGTGCGGGAGAACATAGAAGACACCTATGCAGGCGTGGAGTATTGGCAGACGCCCGATGTCGCGGAGTCGCTGCGCATCATCTCACGCCCCGGCTCGTCGGCGGTGATTCGGTACGCCTTTGACTTGGCGCGACGGCTCGGCAGGCGTAAAGTGACCTGCGTGCATAAGGCGAACATCCAGAAAGTCTCCGACGGGCTGTTTTTAGAGTGCTTCCGTCAGATAGCGCAAGAGTATCCCGACATCGAAAGCGATGATATTCTGGTGGACAACGCCTGCATGCAGCTGGTGATGCGTCCGGAGCGGTTCGATGTGATGGTGCTGCCGAACCTGTTTGGCGACATCGTGAGCGACTTGTGCGCTGGGCTGATTGGTGGGCTGGGGGTGGCGCCGGGGGGTAATATCGGCAACGGCTACGCGGTGTTTGAAGCCGTTCACGGCTCCGCACCCGACATCGCGGGCAAGGGCATCGCCAATCCGACGGCGTTTATTCTCTCGGCAGTGCAGATGCTCCACCATCTGGGCTTGCACGGCGATGCAGAGCGCATCGAGAACGCCTTGCGCTACACGCTGGTGTCGGGCATCAAAACGCGCGACTTGGGCGGCAACGCGAATACGCGCGAGTTCACCAAAGCGATTATCAGCAACCTGCCACCGTGTGCGCAGGTGCGGGCGCGCAATGAGCCGATGACGGAACCCTATCGTACGCCGATGCTTGCGCCACGCTCCACCGAGGGCGAAGGCTGGCAAACGGTGGGTGTAGACCTGTTCTTCCACGCGCTTCAGCCCCCAAAAGACCTGCCCCAGCAAGTCGGTAGACTCACGCTGCGTACCCTGTCCAATCGGGGCGTTGCGCTTGAGCCGAATCAACGCGAGAATCGCTATCTGCTGAACTGGTACCGAGCGCGCTACCTTTCGGAGCAGCCACTGCATGACGAAGACATCGCAGAGTTCCTAAATAGGGTCACGCCTTGCGTCGCGTGGACGACTCTGCAACGGCTCTACCGCACGCACGACGGCATCGACCTGTTTAGCCCTATCTTGGTAGAATAACGCGCTCCGCCTGAGCAGCGGCGGAGCGCGTACTTGACAGCGTCACTCAGGATATCTCAGAATTCACAACAATTTACTTCTTCGCGCGGCGGCGTAGCAGCAGTCCTGTCAATCCCGCGCTCAACGCCAGCATGCTGGCAGGTTCGGGCACCCAGTCCTGCTCCACCAGCAACAGCGAAGCGGTGGATGTTCCTGGAACACGCGCGCCATCGACATGCACGATAAAGGTCTCAATCACCTGTACATTCGAGGAAGGACGCGCCAAATTGATGTACTGGGAGAAGCCCACCATTCCGTTTGAGCCGCCAGAATAGCTTGCACCGCTGAACACGCCACTGCCGTTGTAGAGAATCTGGCTGGTATTCAGGTCAACGACCTTCTTCTGCCAGATGATTTGCCCCAGATCCCACACAAAGCCCTGCAAGACGAAGTTGAACCCGATGAGAGGCGCTTTGGTGCTGGTAATCGTGTAGGCTGCTGTGTAGGTGCCGCCTGTGAAGAAGGTACCGTCACCCGTAAGTATGGGGTACGGATTACCCTGGCTCGTCAAAAAGGTAATCTGAGGCAGTCCACTCACAAATGTAGTCGTGGGCGAGAAGAGCGGACCCGAGTTATTGATGATAAACGGCACATTGGTTGTAAACGAGGCTGGTGGAGACGCTTGGAACAGTATTCCGTTGCTTGTGGATACACTGACCGTCCAACCACTTGCCAGTGCCGCTGAGACCGCTGTGATTGACAGCGCGATACTGAGAATCTTTAGTCCTTTCATCCTGTTGTACCTCCTACTTCAGAGTGATGCCGCTTGGGCGCGCCATGAGATGACGCGTTTCCTTGGATGCGACATCCACACTTAAAGACTCGAAAAACCTCGAAAAACGGACAGGTTTTGGAGGATTTTTCGTAAGTTATGTGCAGGTGAGGGAGCATCTGAAGCGGTGGTTGACAAGTGATGCTCAAAGCGCCTTAGAGTCCGTATCCCATCGGGTTTACTGGTTCGCCGTTGACACGCACTTCGAAGTGGAGGTGGGGTCCTGTGGAGTAGCCTGTGCTGCCGACGCGTGCGATGATTTGCCCGCGCTGAACCTCTTGTCCCACCACGACGAGCAAGGCAGAGCAGTGGGCGTAGAGCGTTGCGACGCCGCCGCCGTGGTCGATAATCACGGTGTAGCCGTAGCCGCGTAGGTAGCCTGCTTCTACTACAATACCCGAATCGGCGGCGCGGATGGGCGTGCCGCTGGGCGCGGAGATGTCGATACCCGTGTGCATCTTGCGCACTTTGAAAATCGGGTGCACGCGCATCCCGAAACCTGAAGTAAGATTGCCATCCACGGGGCGAAGGAATCGCCCTGACCAGCGTTGTTCGGCGCGGGCGCGCCCTTTGGGGGTCTCCATCAGCGCACGCAGGCGGCGTGCAATCGCCTGCGACTCGGCTTCTAACTCGGCGAGTTGACGCTCGTATAGGGCGCGCTCTTTGGAAATATCCTTCAGCAGCGCCTGTTTCTCCTCTTGCGTCTCGGTTAGCTCCGCTTGTTGGTGGCGCAGGTCTGCCTCAAGCCCCGTGATACGGCGCACCAGCGCATCCATCTTCGCTTTCGCATCTGCGACGGCTTGCTGGTCGGCGCGCACCTGCTCCAGCAGTTCGCGGTCGGTTTTGACAATCTGGCGCAGCACATAGCTACGGCTGTTGAGCTCGCTGAGGCTACGCGCGTTGGTGAGCAGAGTGAGGTACGATACGCTGCGATATTTGTAGGCGGCGCGGAGCCGTTGCGCCAGCAGGTTCTCGCGACGGCGGAGGCGTTGTGTGAGCATTTCCAATCGCTTGGCGAGTTCCGCTTGTTCCTCGCGTGCTTGGGCAAGTCGGTCGCGTGTATTGCGCAGGCGTGTTGTGACGCGCGTGATTTGCTGGTCCAGCTCGGCGAGGTCGCGTCGCACTTTGCGCTCTTCGCGCCGTTTTTGGTTGATTACGCCGCGCAGCTTGCCTATCTCCCCTTGCAGCGATTGCAGTTCACTCTGGAGTTTCTGGCGCTGCTGGTGCGTTTTGTCCTGCTGCGCCTCTATCGGCGCGCATAAAAGTAGCATCGCCAGCAACGCCGTCAGCCAACCTCCG
>NKPV01000247.1 GCA_002254605.1 Armatimonadetes bacterium JP3_11 | reverse complement strand
GTTGGTGTCTCCTGTGGCGATAGAGACGGGCTTGCGTTTTGCGATACGCGAGGGCGGTCGCACGGTGGGCGCGGGCGTCGTCACGGAGATGTTGGATTAACCCCCTGCGCATCCGTTCGTGGGGGCGGGAACTCCGCCCCCATTCTGGAGGTAGATAACCATGGCAACCGTTAGTAAGCGTGTGATTATCGTACTGGCTTGTACTGAGTGTAAAAATCGCAACTATACAACCACGAAGCACCGCGAGAAGCAGCGCGACCGACTGGAACTGAAAAAGTATTGCCCGCGCTGCCGAAAGCATGTGGTGCATCGCGAATCGAAGTAAATAGCAACGCAGGGGCGTAGCTCAGCTGGCAGAGCGTCGGTCTCCAAAACCGAAGGTCGTCGGTTCGAATCCGGCCGCCCCTGCCACCCGAAACTCTCTTCCGCAGCCCCTTGCTTAACTCTCACTTAATCTACACACGCCCAAAATTTGGGGCATTATGAGACGAGGGTTCACACTCATCGAGCTGCTGGTCGTAATCGCGATCATCGCCATTCTGGCGGCGATCTTGTTCCCTGTGTTCGCTCGTGCGCGGGAAAGCGCACGCACCTCGAGCTGTCTTTCGAATGTGCGCCAGATTGCCACAGGAATCATGATGTACATTCAAGACTACGACGAGACCTATCCTGCTGCGACGAATATCTCCCGAGCGTTTAATACTCAGTGGCCCCAGCTCCGCACGGTTATTCAGCCGTATGTGAAAAATGATAAAATCTGGTTCTGCCCGTCTGAGCCGCGTCCCAGTGTTTGGGAGCAGGACGGCTTCAGCACGGGCGACCCCAGCTATCGGGGCGCAGGAACCTCCTACGCTTACAAGTCACGCCTGGTAACCGACTGCCCTGCGAACACCCCGACCAACTGTCGTGGTAATTTGGCAGGCGTGCCGCAAGCTGCTATCGATGTGCCTGCGAATATCTGGCTGTTCTGGGACGCCGATAGCAACTACAGCCGCCACACCGATAAATCCACCACAGGCTATATAGGCGCGCCCGACTGCCGCTGGGCAGGCGGTACCAAGGGTCAAATGGCAGCCTACGCCGATGGGCACGCGAAGCTAACGATGGGCATCCCACGCCCGCAGTGGTACGAGAACATGGCGCTGGACGGCAAGAACTACCTCCCATTCGGCGGCTGCCTGTAAGCCTGGCGAAACTGCCTGCAAAGACGCGGGCAGCCAGACTCCGATTTTGTGTAAAAACACTCACGCCCAATTTCCCTGTTATTACTCGTTCATTCATCCGCGTAGCGGCTATGCGCCCATACGACAATCCCAGTGAGCAGACTTTATCGATGCCCCCTGAGTTGGGGCTTTAATTGTCTAACAGACACGAGTCAACTACAACATCACCACGAACCGCTCCGCCTCGCGTGTGTAGGTATTGAACGGGTCGCGCATGGCGGTTCGCCCCGTGTTTGTCGCTTCGATAACTAAACGCCACCTGCCTTGGGCGTCTGGTTGCAAGTTAAGCGGCTTAACTTGCATATCGT
>NKPV01000252.1 GCA_002254605.1 Armatimonadetes bacterium JP3_11 | reverse complement strand
GGTGCGGGGGGGATGCCGTCCAAGTGGAACACGCCCAGCAGTTTGTTATCGCGCGCCATGGGGCGCTCGCCCTGATAGACGCGCACCTCCACGCTGGTCTGTCCGTCAGCGGCGGTGGTGAAGATTTCGCTCTTGCGTGTTGGAATGGTGGTGTTGCGTGGGATGAGTACCGTGAAGATGCCGCCCTTGGTCTCGATTCCGAGCGAGAGCGGGGTGACATCGAGCAGCACGATGTCTTTGACCTCGCCTGCCAGCACGCCTGCCTGTATTGCCGCGCCGATAGCCACCACCTCGTCGGGGTTCACACCCTTGTGTGGCTCTTTGCCAGTGATTTGTCGCACCATCTCCTGCACTTTCGGAATTCGCGTGGAGCCGCCCACCAGCACGACCTCGTCGATGTCGCTTGCTTTCAAGCCTGCATCTTCCAGCGCGCGGAAGATGGGTCCTTTGAGCCGCTCGAACAGGTCTGCACACAGGTCTTCGAACTTCGCGCGGGTGAGCGTCATATCGAGGTGTTTGGGACCGCTCGCATCGGCGGTGATGAATGGCAGGTTGATTGTGGTGGTGGTCACGCTCGAGAGTTCGATTTTGGCGCGTTCGGCGGCTTCCTTGAGGCGTTGCAGCGCTTGGCGATCCTGACGCAGGTCGATGCCGTGTTCCTTTTTGAACTCGTCGGCAAGATAGTCGACGATGCGCTGGTCGAAGTCGTCGCCGCCGAGGTGTGTGTCGCCTGAGGTAGCTTTCACCTCGAACACGCCGTCGCCCACTTCCAGAATAGACACATCAAAAGTGCCGCCGCCCAAGTCGAACACGAGGATGGTCTCGTTGGTTTTCTTATCGAGTCCGTACGCGAGCGCTGCGGCGGTCGGCTCGTTGATGATGCGCAGCACCTTCAGCCCGGCGATTTCGCCTGCGTTTTTGGTGGCGGTGCGCTGCGCGTCGTTGAAGTAGGCGGGTACGGTGATGACGGCAGCGTCGACTTTCTCGCCCAAGTAGGCTTCGGCGTCGGCTTTCAGTTTCTGCAGCACCATCGCCGAAATCTCTTCAGGGCGCAGTGTCTTGTCCAGTGCGGGGATATACACGGCGGCGTCGCCTTTGTTGTCGGCGACCACCTTGTACGGCACGCGCTTGCGTTCTTCCTCCACCTCGTCATAGCGTCGCCCAATGAAGCGTTTGATGGAGAAAATCGTGTTCTCGGGGTTCACTACGGCTTGACGCTTCGCTGGCGCGCCCACTAATCGCTCGCCTGTTTTTGTAAAGCCCACGACCGAGGGGCACAGGCGTCCGCCTTCCGCCGTCGGAATCACGACAGGCTCGCCACCCTCCAACACGGCAATCACCGAGTTTGTTGTTCCTAAGTCAATCCCTACAACCTTACCC
>NKPV01000326.1 GCA_002254605.1 Armatimonadetes bacterium JP3_11 | reverse complement strand
TCGGCTGCGCTCCAGTCGCAATCCAGCGCAGTGACGGGATACGCAAGGTTCGTGGCGTGACCTGGCAGGGTTATCTGTTTCATACGATACTGATGCGCCGCGGTCGGATAGGCGCGCCCCCGCGCTGAAATGCGCTTTGGGACTGCTGTTTGTAGAGTTCCTTTACGGCGTTTTTGTAGTAGGCGAGGTAGACCTGCGCGCGGCTGACCGCCTGTGCGTCGCCGTAGCGCGAGAGGACTTTCGCCGCAGCGAGGTAAGCGACGGCGTCCATGAGGTACTGCTCAGGGTTAAGCTCTACCGTGTTGATGTTTGTTGGCACGGTGTAGCCTTCCACCACGATGGGC
>NKPV01000346.1 GCA_002254605.1 Armatimonadetes bacterium JP3_11 | reverse complement strand
TCGGCTGCGCTCCAGTCGCAATCCAGCGCAGTGACGGGATACGCAAGGTTCGTGGCGTGACCTGGCAGGGTTATCTGTTTCATACGATACTGATGCGCCTTGTTCGGATGGGCGCGCCGCCCCGTTCGAACGCCCGTTGCGACTGCTGCTTGAAGAGTTCCTTCACAGCGTTTTTGTAGTAGGCGATATAGACCTGCGCCCGGCTTATTGCCTGCGCGTCGCCGTACCGCGAGAGGACTTTCGCAGCAGCG
>NKPV01000250.1 GCA_002254605.1 Armatimonadetes bacterium JP3_11 | reverse complement strand
CTTCCTCACCCGCGTTGCGCCGAGCCCGAATCGAATCCAACGGGACGAGGGATGTGAGGGGGCACCACAGATCCACAACGCCTATCAGAGGCGGTTCGGGTTGCTCGGTGAGCATGATGGTCAGATAGGGTGCGGCGCGCTTAATCTGTTCGTTCACACGGCGCACGAACGGATAATCTGCCGCTTCTGGCTCGTCGTACCAGTAGATATAAGCTTTGCGTAGCCAGCCGTTCTTGCGTAGATGCTCCTGCAGCTGGCGCATGTAGTCTGTCCAGTAGCGTTCGTACTCTGGTGTGCCCTCTGTGAAGCCGAGGAACTCCGCCTGAGAGTAGTTGGGGTATCGTCCGTTGGGCAAACCGTACACAGGCAGCACGAAACTGTTGAAGCCCAGCTCGTCCAAATAGCGGCGCGCTGCTTTGTCGAACTCCGTGAAGTCCAACACCACCCGCCCCCGTTCAAGGCGCACTGTATAGGAATTCAGCGAAAAGTTGTACGGATTCAGGCGCGCGTGGCGAAACGCCTGCATATACCGATCCCAGATAGCCTGCTTTTCCGCGTCAGTGCGCGGTTTGTGGTACTGGAAGATTCGCTCTGCGCTGATTCCGAACCCGCTGCGCAGCGTCGGGGTACGCGGCAGCTCAAAGTCATACACGGTCAGTTCCAAAGGAGCCTTCAGAATGCCGCGATTGGTGTGGAACGTGAGTGTGCCTTTGTAGACGCCTGCAGGGGTTCCATAGGGCACATACACCGTGAGCCACACTGGTTGGTTTTGCCTCGCAGGGATGTCCAGCGGCAGTTTCAAGGGGGGCAACGGGTCAGGGTAGAGGTCGGGCTTGCCTAACGAATCGGTGGGATACTCGACGGGCACATAGGCGACCTCGCGCATGGTGAGATGTTGAGCAGCGATGCGGTGGCGTCCCGAACTCAAGGGGCTAATTTCGGCTTTGATTAGGCGCAGTGGCTGTTCAGGACGCAACACGACCTGCACAGGTTCATACTCACCGCGCGCCGCGCTCACCCGCACGGCAGGGCGCGTCTGCGCAGGCAACGCACGCATGCGCCCCACTTTCCAGCCCCACTCGCACCACCACAGCCCTGCCCACTCGGGCGCTCCCGTAAGCCGATAGCCGTAGTGCGACCACTCCAGGAAATGCGTTTGGGGCTTCACCTGCACGCTCCAAACGATACGCCCCCGGTCGTCCTGGAGACCAAGAGTCCACTCGGTGTTCTGCCCTCTCTCGGTAGGAAGCGGCACGGCAAGGGTTTTGGGCTGGTTCGGCGCGAGAACAGTGTACGCAGCAGAGGCGGGT
Source organism: Armatimonadetes bacterium JP3_11 (assembly GCA_002254605.1). Lineage (GTDB taxonomy): Bacteria > Armatimonadota > Fimbriimonadia > Fimbriimonadales > GBS-DC > GBS-DC. The sequence continues at coordinate 136 of NKPV01000250.1, read as the reverse complement.
TGGGGAGCCTCTTGAAGTTTCTGATAGAATGGGCGCACGCGCATGGCGGTTCGCCCCGTGTTTGTCGCTTCGATAACTAAACGCCACCTGCCTTGGGCGTCTGGTTGCAAGTTAAGCGGCTTAACTTGCATATCGT
>NKPV01000162.1 GCA_002254605.1 Armatimonadetes bacterium JP3_11 | reverse complement strand
GAAATGGGGGCGTGTTGGCTGGCGTCGCCGTTGGAAGTGATTAGCCAACAGGTGTTGCAGTCGGGTTTGGTTTTGGAGTGGTGGTTTGGGGGTCAGATTGGTGAGGTGCGCATAGAGGAACAGCATAAAGTACCTGCTACACAGTTTTCTGAGTGGTTCGGGCTTGATAAGCCCTATCGTAATACAGGGAGGGAGTTTCTTGAGTGGTTGAGGCGTGCAAGGCGTCGCAGGTAATGGGGGCAGGTTGAATTTGCCTTTGCCGCGTGGGGGTATACTGTAGGTGCCCCTTCTGCCAGCGAAGGCGAGCGGTTTAGTGCGGGTTTGAACGCGCTGGGTCGCCTGCTGGCGGTGGGGAGCGAATGGGGCAGTTATGCGACGGCGCCTGCGATTGGTGGAGGCGTACGGCGTGTAGCACGCGAGGCAGCCGAAGAGTGGTCAGGCGGGGGATCCATACGCTCATGCCGCCGCGTGCTGCACCTCCGCAACGGGCACGCGCAGGATGAACTCCGCGCCCTGCTCAACATCGCCCAAGAGCAGCACACCCCCATGTTTTTGAGCAATCTCCTGCGAGATTGCCAGCCCCAGCCCCGTGCCCTTGTTCGGGTCTTTGGTGGTGAAAAAGGGGTCAAAAATCTGTGGGCGGATGTCGGGGGGCACACCCGGACCGTTATCGCGCACGCGCAGCTCGGCGTAGAGGCGTTTGCCGTCGTCGTAAAGCCCTGTGGCAATCGTGATGCGCCCACCGTCGCGCCCTTCCAACGCGTCGCGGGCGTTCGTGAGGAGATTGATTGCAATCTGCTCCAGCGAGTTCGCCTCGCCCAGCACAGGCGGTAAGGCAGGCTCGTACGCCTCCACCAGCTCAATCCCGCGCTGGCGGAGCTGCTCCCGCAACAGAATCAGCGCGTTCTGGGCGACTTCGTTGAGGTTCACGGGTTCAAACTCTTCGCGCGGTTTGCGCGAGAAGGCGCGCAGGTGCTGAATAATCTGGCTCATGCGCACCGTCTGGCGGTGGATGATTTGCAAGTCTTCGCGCAACTGCTGGATAAACAGAGGTGTGGGGGAGTTGTCCAGGGTTTCCAAGTTCTGCTGGGCAATCGCGCGGATGATGGCGAGCGGCTGGTTCAGCTCGTGCGCGACGCCCGACGCCAGCGTGCCCAGCGACGCCAGCTTGCTGGATTGAATCAGTTGCGCTTCGGCTTTTTGCACGGCGTCCACCATGTGGTTGAACGAGTCGGCGAGGTCGTCCAAGTCGGGGTAGCCTCGCACCGGCAACACCACGCGGCGGTTGAGGTTTCCCGCCGCGATGTCGTGGGTCGCCGCCACCAGCGCCCGCAACGGACGCACCAAGTTCCGATGCAGAAACCAACCGCCCACCAACAAGAACACCAACACGCAGCTGAGCGCCGCCATAAACGACGCGCGCAGCTGTTCGTTGATGCGGAAGCGCATCGTGGCGGCGATGGCGTCTATTTGGTTCAGGGTGCGCTGGGAGGCTTCGTGGAGCCGCGCCGCCAGCCCCTGACGCAGCTCTTCTTGGGTGTGTTCAAACGAGCTGTTGATGAGTTGTAAAATAGCGTGCTGTTGGGACTGGCTGAGGGCGTCGAGCGTCGCCGCGGATTGCTCCAGCGATTTCTGTTCGGCTTGGCGCAGGGACTGACGCACCTGAGCCTGTTGGGCTTGGGTTTGCAGGCGGAACTGGTGTCGGGCGTTCTGGCTGGCTTGCGTAAGCGCGTAATCGATGGCTGCCTGCTGCGATTGGAACTGCTGTTTGAGGCTCGTTTGCAACTCGCTTACCAGATGGAACGCCTCTTCGGCAGGCTGGGCGACCACCAGCGCGGCGTGGAGGCGTCGCACCGGCGCAACCGCCGCCAACCACTCCCCCTCCGCGCCATGATAGAGCTGGCTTTTGGGCTGTGTCAAGTCGCGCAGGAGCGGTTGAAAGCGCGTCTCCCGCTCGCCCACACGCTGGACATCCGAATGCGCCAAGATGAGCCCGTCCTCCTGCACCAAGATTGCCACGCCGCGCTCGCCCATGCGGGCGCCTTGCACCAGCCGATGGGCGCTCTCGGGGTTCACCAAGGCGAAGACCGCGCCCACGGTCTCCTGCCCCATGCGGCGGATGGGAACAATCATCGGGATGAGCGGACGCTGCCGACCATCCACCCGATGCAACCGCGCCTGACCCCACACAGTCTCTTGCGTCTCCTGCAAGCGCGCCCACAACTGCCCACGCTCTAACGCGACGAGCATCCTATCGTCTATCGAGTCGCCCAGCTCCAGATGCGGGGCGCCGTGCGCATCCACCAAGCACAGATACACATACGCCGGCTCGCGGTCTTGCAACGCTTGCAAAATCCAGCGGCTCTGCTGCGCCTCGCCGGTCTGGATGGCAGGCTGCTGCGCGATGAGCGTCAGTTGCGCCGAGTAGTTGCGCAGCAGGCTCTCGATTTGCAACGAGATTTGCGCCGAGAGCTGGGTCAGGTGCTGGGTGATAATCGCCTGCAGCGCCTCGCGGGTGGTGGCGGCGGTCTGCTGCTCTAAGGTGCGCAGCGAGTCGGTCTGCGCCTGGTGCACCTGCGTGGCGACCTGGCGCAGGGTCTGATCCAGGTGGCGCGCGGTGTGACGCTCGCTGGTGCGCAGCGCCTCGCGGGTGGTGGTCTGCAGCGCCTGCATGGTTCTGCGCACCAGCGTCACCTGCTGGCGCTGCAGCTGCGCCTGTTGGGCTTCCACTTGTGTCGCCACGCGCTGGCTCATCTGACGCTGGGAATCGGCAAGCACCTGCTCGACGCCCTGCTCCAAGCGGGTGCGGTAGTGGCGCAACTCCTGTTGCAAGCCCTGCTGGAACTGCCGCGCCGACTGGGAGGTCTGCCGCTCGATATAGTGATACAGCAGCCCGCCCGACAGCATCACGGGCAGCAGCGCCATCAGCGCATAAAACAGCAACAACCGCTCACGCAAGCCCAGCCGTCTCATTCGTACACCTTCTGCGCCAAGTTGAGCAGCATCGGCGGCAGGTCGATTCGCAACTCCCGCGCCGTCTTGAGGTTATAGTAGGTCAGCAGGCGTCGGGGGGTCAGCAGGGGCAACTCTTCGGGCGGCTGCCCCTGCAGCAGCTGCGCAACCAGTTCCGCCGCCAGAGCGCCCTGTTCCGCCAAGTCGGGTCCGATCGCCATCAAGGCGCCGCGGCGCACAAAGCTCTCCGCGAACGCCAGCACCGCGATGCGATTTTGGCGTGCCCACTCCAGAATCTTCTGAAAGGGTTCGGGCGCGGCGCACACGGGGTCGGGGATGAGCCACAGCGCGTCCACCTTGCCCTGCAGGTGCGCCAACGCCTCGGGCAGGTGCGCCGCCGTCGAGGCATGGGCTTCCACCAGCGTCAGGTTCAGCCGCGCCGCGTCCTCACGGGCTTGCGCCAGCAACTGCTGCGACACGGCGTCGTTGGGGTTATACACCACGCCGACGCGCCGCGCTTGGGGCATCGCATCCAGCAACGCACGCAACTGCCGCTGGGGACGCACCACCAGCGCCACGCCCACAAACCGCCCCCCGCTCCGCTCTGCGCTGGCTATCAGCCCCTGCCCCACCGGGTCGACCACCATCGTGAACACCACCGGCGCTTGCTGTGCGGGGGGCAGGGTGGCGTAGTGTTTTCTAAGCAGCAGCGCCGCGTCTGTGCCCACCGCCACAATCACCTTCGGACGATGCTCCACCACGCGCTGGGGCAACTCCGAATCGCTGGCGTCGCCTTTGAGGGCAAAGGTGAGCGTCTGCACCGTGATGCCCTGCTCTTCTAAGGCGTGGTGGTACCGTTGGAGGGCGTCGGCGTAGAGGCTTCCCGGGCTATGCACCACCGCCACCAGCGGCTGCG
>NKPV01000287.1 GCA_002254605.1 Armatimonadetes bacterium JP3_11 | reverse complement strand
GGGTAATCCACCGTTTCAGCGGCAGGTTCGGACGACGGCGCACCTTCGGCGCACCCACTGTGCGAGGCATAACACCCCTATTATACCAACTTAGGGCAGCAAGTTTTGCACTTCGATAGGCGCGCTCGGTTGAAATAGCGGCTGTACCGCCTCACTCACGGTTAACACCTGTTTGTGTTGGTAGTGGGCGCCGTAGATGGCTTTGGGGTCGGGTGCGGGGTCGCGGTACACCTCCAGCACGCGCTCCTTGAGGTTCAGCAGCCAGTATTCGGGGATACCTGCCTGCGCGTAGAGGCTGCCCTTGATGTCGCGATCGGTGCGCAGAGAAGTCTCGGCAATCTCCACCACCAGCACGGCGGTGGTGGGGTGTTCCTGTAGGTAGTCGCGTGGGCTGCCTGCCACTACTGCGATGTCTGGAAACGGCTCATCATATTCACCCAACGCAAGGGGCAGTTGCACGCGCACATGCAGATTTTGGGGAGTGAGGCGCGTGAGTAGCTCACTGACTAAAGTCACCGCGACGGCGTGTTGTGTGCCCACGGGTTCTCTCCGTATGAGTTCGCCTGCGAGGAGTTCCAATCGCTCTTCGGGCGCGAACACGCCCGACGCCATC
>NKPV01000244.1 GCA_002254605.1 Armatimonadetes bacterium JP3_11 | reverse complement strand
CCCCTCCCCCACGCAGTGGGAGCGGGGACGGGGGTGAGGGCAGATAATCACGCAGTGGGAGAGGGACAAGAAGTGAGGGCATCAACACCCCTCCCCCACGCAGTGGGAGAGGGGACGGGGGTGAGGGCAGATAATCACGCGGCGGGAGAGGGGCAAGGGGTGAGGGCATCCAGATTTCTCGAACCTCCTCAGGGGTTGGTGAAGAGTGTGCAAAAAATCGGGAGCGTCAGTAGCAGGAGTTGCATTTTGACGGCGTCTTTGCCCCTCGCCAATCGCCCGACTGGAAGATGACGCTGCGTCAGTCCCTGAGATTCGTCCATAACCTATAAAAAAATTTGCAGGGAAACAGGTCGCTTGAGTATAATTAAAGTAGGGGGAATAACCATGGGTCAGTTAAGAGCCTATTCGATGCTCGTGCTTGTGGCGCTGCTGGCGTTGGTGTACGCCGTGGGCATGCTGGTGTTCACTCGTCTGGAGCTGATGCACATCGCCCTTCCCGGCAGCCTACTGTTCGCGTTCTTTATCGTCGGATTGCAGTATCTGATAGCCCCGTATCTCATCGACTGGATCCTGAAGGTGCGTTGGTCAGTTCCTGAAGAAATCGGTCCAGAGTTCGCCGATTGGTACCGGCAAGTGTGCCGACAACTCCGCATTGCCGAGCCGCGCTTGGGAATTGTTGAGGACGGCATGCCCAACGCTTTTACCTATGGGCACGGTCCGTGGAATGGGCGCGTGGTGATTACTCGCGGGCTGTTGCACGCTTTAAACCCAGAAGAAGTAAAAGCGGTCGTCGCTCATGAGCTGGGGCACATACGCCATCTGGACTTCATCGTCATGACGGTGGTGCAGGCGTTGGTGCTGGTGCTCTGGACATTCTACCTAATAGCACGCACTCGCGAGCGGAACAGCTCGGGACTGTATGTGGTTGTGGCGGCGTATGTCGGCTACTGGCTGAGTTATTTTATCTCGCTGCTGTTCTCACGCGTGCGGGAGTATATGGCGGACTACGCCTCGGCGCAGATTATGCGTTCGGGCAACCCGCTCTCGCGTGCGTTAGTGAAAATCGCTTACGGCTTGGCGCAAACCGCCGCCGTGCCCTCGGAGGAAACAGCCACTGAGAAGCAGCAGGCGAAGCAGCCCGCAACTGCGACCGTTCGCGCGGTGGGTGCAATGGGCATCGCCTCTGCTGAATCGATTCGCGCGGCGGTGGCGTGGCAAAGCCCCAACGGGCAGCCTGACCCTCAGCAGTTCGTGCGTGTAGCGCGGTGGGACCTGTATAACCCGTGGGCGAAAATTGCAGAGTTGGTCTCCACCCACCCGTTGGTCGCCCATCGCGTGAAGGCGCTGCAGTCGCACAACCAGCTCTGGAACGAGCCGAACGAATACGACTTCACGCAGATTACGCCTGAAAAGTATCAGAAGTTGGGTCGTGACCTCGTGTTGTTTGTGCTGCCATGGCTGGGCGCGCTGTTCGGGCTGGGGCTGACCGCGGCGACACCGACTCTTGGCGGAGTGTGGTGGTTCCTGCTGCCTAGCGCGGGCTGGCTGATGGGCGAATTCCTGCGCCTGCTGATGGTCTACCCAACCACTTATCAACCCGCCAAGGTCATCGATATGCTGGGGCAGGTGCAGGT
>NKPV01000277.1 GCA_002254605.1 Armatimonadetes bacterium JP3_11 | reverse complement strand
GTAGTCGGTGGCTGATCAAGCTGGCGGTAATCGCGTGCCAAGTTCCGACGGGTATTTTTTCAAGAACCTCCCCGCGCACGAGTTCGCGTGGTTTGCCGTTCGCGCAGAGTTGCCAGAACTGCTCGGCGGTTATTTTGTGCTTGGTAGGCGTCGCGCTGGTCATACTCTCACCGCGTGTATCATACCCTACGGGGCAAAGGCTGGCGGCGGTGTGATGGCACACGAAGATGAAATACCCACTGCTGGACATCTATTCGGAGACCTCGGCGCTCTCGATGGCTGCCTGTAGCCCGCCAAAAAGCGTCTTCAGGGGGAGTTTGAACCCCGGCAACAGGTCTTCGCAGGTCAGCGTATCACCAGCGTGGAGAATTTGCATCGGGGCGTCACGGTGATAGACTTCCACCTTATGCCGGCGTGGATCCACCACCCACACCACCGTCGTGCCCGCTTGTAAAAACTCATCCACTTTATCGAGAATCTCCGCATAGGCATCGTTGGGGGAGACGATTTCGACCACCAAATCGGGCACGATTTCCACAAATGTGGCAGGACGCGGTTCAGGGATGCGCTCTTTCCGAATAAACGCCACATCGGGCGCACGTACCGTATCGGCATCGGGATAGCGAATGACGAAGCCCGTCTCCGAAACAACTTCCCCCAGATACTGCCGTATTTGGGTTTGGTAGTTCGTGAGGAGCGTGCCAATCCACTGGGCAAGGCTTCCATGCTCCAAGTTGACAGGCATCTTTTCGATAACCTCCCCGCGCACGAGTTCGCGTGGTTTGCCGTCCGCACAGAGTTGCCAGAACTGCTCGGCGGTTATTTTGTGCTTGGTGGGCGTCGCGCTGGTCAT
>NKPV01000324.1 GCA_002254605.1 Armatimonadetes bacterium JP3_11 | reverse complement strand
CTAAAAGAGTTTCTGGACAACTACAGCACCTGTATGCGCCACTTCCTCTCAGCGATGGACGCCGACCGCTATCGCGCCGAACTGCCCGTGTGGGAGTGCTTGCCGTTCGAAGCGCGGTGCGCCTTCTGCAAAAAGCGCGCAGGCGAAGAGTTGGTGTGTGGAGCCGATGGAGAAACCGTTCCGATATGTCAAGCCTGTCAGCGCAAACGCGATGCAGGGGACGCCGATAAACGACGCGAACTCGGAATTCGCCCCCTTCAAGATGTGGGTATCCTCTCCCGAAACAATCCGAAACAGGATTTACAGCGGGGATTTGAAAAATCTTTTGCGTCTGACGCCACGAAGCAGAACCTATGG
>NKPV01000128.1 GCA_002254605.1 Armatimonadetes bacterium JP3_11 | reverse complement strand
TTCTAAAGCGTTCTTACCACGATTTCCGAGAAGTGGGTCAAGCGCAAGTCGTTGGTGAGAAACACCTCGCAGCCTGAGACAACGGCAGCAGCGAGATGGATAGAGTCGGCAATCCCAAAACGGTAGAGGGCGCGTATCTCGGTCGCCTTGTCCATCACTCGCGCGTCTAAAAGAGCTATCTCGCGGATTTGGGAGGCAAAAAAAGCGTCATATTCCGCCAAAAGCTGTCGGTCTCCCGTGCGCATAGGCAAGATGCGACATTCCATTCGTGTTAGGTGGCTCACGACGAGCAGGTCGTCCCAGTGAATGGCTGTCTGGAGCGCAGCGTAATAAGGCTCTACTCGCTCGACAAGGTAAATCACAGGGGCGCTATCGAGGTAGATTCTGATCATCTCGCCATTCGGAGCGCAGTTCGCGGAGGTAGGTTTCCACTGTTTCGGGGGTGGGCGGGATATGCCCGCGTGCGTGTTGTTGGGCGTGGAGGGTCTCCAAAAACTCCCATAAATTTTGGGAATCTGGCGCCGTTGTCTCTGCTTCCACCTGCACCTTCACACGCCCACGCACGGGCAACGGCGCGTCCAGCACGATGGTAACACCATCCTCGATCGCGCCCCTTGCTTCATAGACCTTGCGACTCATAGCGGTAGTGTACCTCACCCACGCGGTCATTTGGGAGTACTTGGCGCATCATGCGGTATTGTACCAAGAGCGCCGCTACACTCTGGCTCACACTTTCACCATAGAGGTAGGGATTTTTCGTTTTCTGCCGCCCAGCAGCCATTTGAACACCTTGAGGGCGCCCTGTTCCCACGCGACGCGGTGGGTGACGCCTGTGCCGATTTCTAACCCCGAAGCATGTTCCAGATACCACTGATAGGAGCGGATGAGCGCCTCGGCGTTGCTGTAGCGCGCGCTCCAGCCCAGCTGCGCTTTCGCTTTGGCGACCGAAACAAACGAGTCTTTATCGGCGGTCTCGTAGACCCACTTGTAGAGGGGCGAGAGTTTGAGCGCTTCCAGAACACGCAGCACGAACTTCACCAGTCCTGCAGGAGTGCCCATCGGACGCGCCCCAGACCCTGCGAAGTCGCACAGCGCTTGAATATCCTCGCGCACGGTCTGGAACCGTTCCGCGCCGATGTTGAAGGTGTCGTTCGCTTTGTCGGGGTCTACGGTGCAAACCAGCCAGTACGCTTCTGCCAGGTCCGTGACCTCCAGCAGTTGATAGCGGTTGCGTCCGTCGCCAATCATCGGGATTCGCGCGCCCGATTCCACCCAGTCGTAGAGGATTTGAAACACGCCCAGCCGCGCCTGTCCGATGAAGGTTTTGGGGCGGATGATGGGCACGATGTGTCCTTTTGCACGGAACTCTTCGCACACACGCTCGGCTTGGATTTTGCTCTCGCCATAGGGACCGACGCCAATCAGGGGGTCGGTCTCCTCAATCGGGTGTTTCTTGGGCACGCCGTAGACCGCCGTAGAGGAGACATGCGCCACGCGCTCCACGCCGGCACGAAACGACTCTTCCAGCACGATGCGCGTGCCTTCTACATTCACGCTGAAGATGTCCTCGCGTTTCCACAGGGGCAGCGCCGCGGCGCCGTGAATGACCCAACGCGGTTGCGCTTTTTCCAGCGCGGCGCGCACCTGTTCACGGTTGCGCACATCGCCTGTATAGAACTCTGTGCCTGCGGGATATTCGCTCTCCTCATACGGGGCGATATCCAGCAGCGCGATCTGCACGCCCTTATGGGCAAAATGGTGCGCCAGATGGTAGCCCAGAAACCCGGCGCCGCCCGTAATCAGCACTTTGCTCATCAGTTTGGATTATACCTCGAAAAGGGTTCCGTAGGGGGGTGGACAAGTTTAGCAGCCGGCGCCGAAGTTGAACAGCACCAGCAGTAGATCCGCATCGTCCACCACACCGTCAAGGTTCAGGTCCGCAAAGCTATCTTCCGTAGAGCCGAACTCGAACAGCACTTGGAGCAGGTCGGCGTCGTCGATGCAGTCATCGCCGTTCGCATCGCCCAGCACGAGCTGCATCCTTAGGTAGGAGTCCAGGGTGTCGCCGCCGGGCAAGAGCACATTCTCAAAAGTTTGCGAGAGCGCGCCTTGCGGCTTGACACGAGCCTGCCAAGTAGGCGCATAAAACTCCGAGTCGGCAATGAGCGGTTCATCGCCCGCTTCGAGGGTAACGCGCCACACGCTTTGAGCATCTGCTTGGAGCGCTTTCGTCACGCCTACGCCGGAGTTCGGGTTCAGAATCTGCACCTGTACGGGTCGGTTCACGCCTTCTGTGCCCATGTAACCGATGAGTGCGGGTGTGTCCGCCTCTTGATGGGCAAAGTAGATGCGTGTGGCGTCCACTCCTGGCTGCCGTAGCTCCAACTCGCCGTAGAAGAAGCGCGAGGCGGGTGTGCCCGCAGGGATGATGAACGGTATGGTAATTTCCGTGCGTGGGTCCAGCCGAATCGGTCGCTGCAAACTCGGCTGGAACCGAGTACGCCATTGGCGCAGCGCCGCGCCTTCCAGGAGTTGGTTGCCTTGCGTATACAACCAGAACTCCCCCTCAAGGCTTGACGAACCCGTGTTGCGCAGGGTCAGCTGGATTGCGCGGCTGCCGTCTGACTGGCGCACCGAAGGAGTAAAGCGCCATTGCACGGTGGGGCGTCGGAACTGGCTTGCGCCATGGAGCCAATAAAGCGCATCCCAGCCCATCGCGCCACCGCACCACTGCGTTCCCCCAACATCGAGCGTCCACAGGTCGCCTTGTCGTACTCCTGTCGCGTTCACTTCACGCGTTACATTGCCTACGAAATAATGTTCCAGATGAGGTGGGTCGGGAATCTCTGGGTAGAACACGCGATCGCGCAGCGCGGCGTTTGCATCACGAGTCTCGATCTGAAATTGCGTGGTGGGCGTAAGAAAAGCGTAATCGATGTAGAGGATTGGGTCGCCTCCTGGTCCGGGACCGCCGACACCGGCGGCAGGCGTTTGCATCGAAGCCGATACGGATGAATCCTTTGGAACCTCAATCGGTTGCAGCGCCTTGACGCGATAGGCGTACTCCTTCGTCTGGTTTGAGGCGTTCACCGCGCGGAACTGGATATAGAAATCCTGGGCGGGCGTGGGCGTGTTCATCTTGAAGCCGAAAATGAGCGATTGCCCTGGCGCAATCCGATGCGCATTGCTGGTCGGCTGAAAACGCAAGTTGTAGGGAATGGCGTCCCACGGCACATCGGGTATGTAGGACCAGTTCGCGGGCGTGTTCGTCGCCTGCAGCACCCCTGCTGTTGTGTAAAGCACATGCACCTGATCCACCCACCAGCCCGTGTTGTTGTTTTGCACCGTAAGCGCGTACTCGATGTTGGCAGGGTTCACATAGCTGAGCGTGAGCTGCACATTGCCCTGCGCGTATGCCGAGTACACACACAGCGCCGCCGATAGAATCGCAAACCAAACTTTCCAATGCATGATAGTTCTCCACATCTATTATAGCACAGAATCTCCCCCTGCAGGCGTGTGCAGGGGGAGCGGTGCGAGAGAGGGAAGGGAAAGTTAGCAGCCGGTACCGAAGTTGAACAGCACAATCAGCAAGTCAGCGTCGTCGACGATCCCGTCGTTGTTCGCGTCGCCGGAACCGCCCTGATTACCGAAGTTGAACAGCACGATGAGTAGGTCGGCGTCGTCCACGCAGCCGTTGCCATCCAAGTCGCCTTCCACGGGCACAGGCTGTCCCGAATCGCCGCCGCCGCCCATCTCTAACGACTCAATTGTGTAGTCGTCGATCGGTTCATACCGAAGGGCAAACACGGCGGGCACTTCGATGGTTTCGGGCATCGGGTCGCCCACATTCGGCCAAGGAAGCCCTGCGAACTCTCCTGACGCCTCCGCCTCGACGACGATGCCATCTTCATGTCTTATATGGAGGCGTGATTCTTCATTGTTTCCAGGTCCTGCATTGCGTCTTAGCAGGGTAACATGACCTTTGCGGGGTCTGTCTCTATCATCCCTAATAATCCGAGCGGCTTCCGGGAGACCATCGTTATTTGTATCCTCGCTTATCCAGCTCAGTCCCGACGCGCGCAGGTCGAAGAGCATTTGTGGGCGCACTGATCCGTCGCTGTGACGATAGACGACATAGACAGGGTCGGTAATCTGTACGCCACATTCGCCGCCGACGACATCCTCAAAGTGCGGCGCCCATAAAATAGTACCCGCATTGTTGATTTGCGGGCAGGCGATCATGATATACGATTGAGCGTGCGAGTTTGCGCCGTGGCGTCGGCAGAAAGCGCAGGCGCGTCCAAAGGTGGTGTGCTGACCTTGCACGCAGTTCGTGCCTGGAAGCCAGTTCACAGAGAAGCTCGCGCAAGCGCTCGCGACAGCGCACGGCTGCTGCCCGACGGACGCACTGGCGCACTGTGTGTCGTTGCTCGGAACGGGGTATTGCGCCATTCCGTTGTTGGTGTTGATTACAGGCGTCTGCCCTATCTGCCACGCCGCCGCTTGCGTGTTCCACTTCCAGAACACTTGCGGTTGACAGCCTTGAGGCAAGCACACACGGAACTGGTGGATGACTCGGTAGCTACAACAGGGATTCTGGTTCTGCGCGTAGCTAGGCAGATAGTGCGCCAGTGTGGTCGCAATTGTTAAGGCTCCAATCAGCCAGTTAGTGTATCGTCTCATCACAGATGTCCTCCATTCTTTTAATGCAGCCTGCGCTGTCGATGTACCCAAAGTAAGGGTTAGACGCAGCGGAATTAGCAAGAAGTTCCCCCGTCGACTCACATTATAGCCCAGATTTCGCGGGAACCTTCCAAAACTGATACAAACACTGAGGGGCGTCGCGGGGATCAGAAAGCGTCACTCGCCTAAAATTCGGTACTTGATAAGCGTCCAGAGGGCTTCAACGCCGTCGGTCCAGCGGATTTTTTTGCCGGCGCGTTTGGTGCGGGGCTGGTAGGCTCTTAGAGGCACTTCATGGATAGGAATCCCCCGTTTGAGCAATTTCGCCGTGACTTCGGGGCAGAACTCAAAGCGTTGGCATCGGAGCGGGATCGACTTCAGCAGGTCGGCGCGGAAGGCTTTGTAGCAGGTGGCTTCGTCGTGGAGGGGATAGCGATACAGCAGGCGTACCGCCCACGCCAGCAGTCGGTTGGCGATTTTATTGGGCAAGGGCATCGCGCGTGGCAACCCTGCCTCAAAACGATTGCCGTACACCACCTGCGCCTCGCCCCGCACGATGGGCTCTACCACGCGCGGGATTTCGTTCGGGTCGTATTCCAAGTCGGCGTCTTGGATGATAATAATATCGCCTGTAGCGTGCGCGATGCCCGTGCGGATGGCGGCGCCTTTGCCTTGATTGCGTTCATGGCGGATGGCGATGATGTCGGGCTGCTCGGCTAAGATGTCGGGGGTCTTATCATGCGAGCCGTCGTCCACGACGATAACCTCTTTGCGAAACGGGGCGCGACGCAAGCGTTCCAGAAGCTCGTGCAGGGTCGCCTCTTCGTTGTATACGGGCACAATCACGCTAATCAGCGGCTCGGACGCCATAACTGGCTCAATTCTACCTTTTGGAACCATCCCTTTTGGAACCATCCCCTATTGCGAGCGGGATTCCGTGCTATAATAGACATGCTATGCCTCGCAAACGAGTGGCGTTGATTGTGCCGCATAACGACCGGAGCAGCGCTGCGTATTCGCGCAACCTGCGGCTGGCGCGTCAGTGGCGGAATGTGCTGCGCCTGTGGGGAGTGGACGCCAGCATTATCGTCGCGGGCGATGTCTCTAAAAGCCAGTTCCAGAGCCAATATGACTTCGGCATCGTGCCCACGATGGAGAACCTCACGGGCAGTATGGCAATCAACA
>NKPV01000285.1 GCA_002254605.1 Armatimonadetes bacterium JP3_11 | reverse complement strand
TCCAACAGCCTCCGGAGACCCAAGAAGCCGAGCTGGAGACGCTCATCCCGCCTTTGGCGCAATGGGTTGGGCAATTGATAGCGCGGGCATAGAACGCGCTCTAAGAGAACGGTCGCGCGCCCCCTTCCGCCCACCGTGTGGCAGAGGAGAAATCACCTAACGGAGTTTTTGCTCTCTCCGTGTGTGGGAGGGGGCATGCTGAAAGACGGTGGATGATCGAGTCCTTTCAAATGGTCTGGGCAGCTACTGCCCAGTAGCCTTGCCGTGTGAGGGTTTCGGCAAGTCGCTCGGCTTGTTCTCGCGATTCGCACAGCGCCGCTTGAGCTGCGCCACTGCCACTGAGGAGCACTTTCAATGCGCCTGCGTGTTCCATTTGTTGACGCAGAACACGCAATTCTGGGATGCCGTTCAGGATAGGCTCGTCGAAATCGTTATGCAGCAGCGGTGCAAGGGCGTGGGGGGTTCGGATGACGCCGCGCTTTAGGGCATTGACGAGGCGTTCGGTGTGCGGCGCATGGGCGTCGGGTTCCAGAGCGCTGCGCTTGAGGTGCGCGTAAGCCCATCCTGTCGGGACGCCGACCCCGTACGGCTTAGCAACGACCCACCAGAACGGCGGTAGCGGGGGCAGAGGTTCGAGG
>NKPV01000261.1 GCA_002254605.1 Armatimonadetes bacterium JP3_11 | reverse complement strand
TTCGCCCTTTACGGAAGCAACGCGCCTTCGTAAGCCGCTTGACAGGCAGAGAGCGTTAGGTTCACTGTTGGCTGTCCGTGAAGCGCGATTTGCACCCTGTCACCGCCCGTTTCGCCAATTGTGTAGCACGCCAGCCCATGCGCAGCAGTCATTTGTTGAATTGCCTCGACATGCTCCGGCTTCGCGGAGAGAATCACGCGCGTTTGAAACTCGCCAAAGAGCGTCGCGTCGGGGCGCGGGGCAATCGCCTCTGCAGGTAGGTCTACCGTCGCCCCGATGCCATGCACCAGCGCACACTCGGCAAGCGCGACGGCAAACCCGCCTTCACTGAGGTCATGCATGGACTGCACCAGCCGCCGGTTTGCCAACGCCGCCAGCAGCCGATGCAGGTTGCGCTCCGCTTCCAAATCCAGCGGTTCGGGCACGCCGCGCTCAAGTCCATGAATCACATACAGGTACTCGCTCGCGCCGAGACCGAAGAGGGTCTCCTCTTGTTTCTCGCTTGTGCTGGGAGGGGGGCAGACGAATAACACGACATCCCCTGCCTGTTTGAAGCCCATCCCGACGGCGTTCTCGGCGCGCTCCAGAATGCCCAGCATGCCAATCGTGGGCGTGGGGTAGACCGCGCCACGCTCGCTTTCGTTGTAGAAACTCACATTGCCCGACACGACGGGCGTGCCGAAAAATTCGCTCGCCTCGGCGATGCCGCGCACGGCTTGCTCGAACTGATAGAAGATTTCAGGGCGTTGGGGGTTGCCGAAGTTGAGGCAGTCGGTAATCGCGCGCGGGGTTGCGCCCACGCACGCCACATTCCGCGCCGCCTCCGCCACTGCGATTTGCCCTCCACGATACGGATGGAGATAGCAGTAGCGCGCGTTGCAATCGATTTTGAGCGCGATGCCCTTTTCCGAGCCGCGAAGGCGCAACGCAGCCGCGTCGCCCGCCCCAGGAGGAATAATCGTCTGCGTGCCCACCAGCCAATCGTACTGCTCGTACACCCAACGCTTGCTCCCTATGGTGGGCGTGTTGAGCAATTGCAGCAGCACGGCGTTCAGATCGTCAGGGACAGGCAGTCGCGCAAGGTCTAACGGTTGCGCCTCCTTCAGATAGGCGGGTTCTTCGGTCTCCAAGTAGTAAACGGGGCA